>NZ_QSIG01000007.1:0-113049 GCF_003468525.1 Prevotella sp. AM34-19LB
GGCAAAAGCTTTAAATATGAAGAAGCTTTTGCCCTTACAGGGCGACTTTGTAAAAATCCAATTATACCCAGGGTGTTACCCTGGGCTAGGAGCTTCTGCCCTTTCAGGGCGTGCTTCACAAATGCTAGTATTGTCTCAGTGCCCAGGGCGTGCTTCACAAATGCTAGTATTGTCTCAACGCCCAGGGCGTGCTTCACTAATGCTAGTATTGTCTCAACGCCCCGAGCAACTCAGCATTCTCTGTCTTGTTTCCGATGGTGATTCTCAGACAGTTGCCGCAAAGCTGAACCTTATTGCGGTTTCTTACGATGATGCCCTGTGCCACCAGATAATCGTAGATGGCCTGCGCATCCGTAACCTTTACCAGGAAGAAGTTGGCATCCGTAGGATAAACCTTCACGGTGATAGGCAGATCCAGGAAGGCAGCCATCACCTTCGAACGCTCCTGAAGGATGTTCTTCATCCACTCATCCACTTTCAGCGGATTCTTCAAAACCTCAAGTGCCTGCTGCTGGGTAAGCAGATTCACATTATAAGGATACTTCACCTTATTGAATATGTCAATAATCTCCTTGCTGGCAAACGCCATACCCAGACGAAGCGCAGCACAACCCCATGCCTTACTCATCGTATTGAGCACGATGAGATTAGGGAAATGCTTCAGCACACCACGGAAGGTGCGCTCGGAAGAGAAATCGCTATAAGCCTCATCTACAATGACAATACCATCAAAGAGACGAAGCACCTCTACGATAGCCTCGCGATTGATGTGATTGCCCGTCGGGTTGTTAGGGCTGCAGAACCATACCACCTTGGTATTCTCATCGCAGACATCAATGATCTTCTCGGCAGAAATCTGATAGTTCTCATCGAGCAACACAGAGCGATACTCCACATCGTTGACATCAGCACACACCTCATACATACCGTATGTAGGAGCGATGGCTACCACATTATCCTTGCCAGGACGACAGAACACACGGTAAACCAAGTCGATGGCCTCATCCGAGCCATTGCCCAGGAAAATCTGGTCTTCAGCTACCCCCTTGATCTTACTCACCTGCTTTTTCAGTTCCACCTGCAGTGGGTCAGGGTATCGGTTATAAGGGTCATTATAGGGATTCTCGTTGGCATCGAGGAAGACGCGGGCATTTCTGCCAGCGAATTCCGTGCGAGCGCAACTGTAAGGTGCCAAGTTCCAGATGTTTTCTCGGCACAAGTCTTTTAAATCTTTCATTCCTTACTTTTATTTTAGACTTTTTACTCTCAATCTCATGGCGTTGGCATGTGCCTCCAACTGCTCGTTCTCCGCCATCGTCACCACTGCATCACCTATGTTACGAATACCTTCTTCCGTGAGATGCTGGAAGGTGATCTTGCGGTTGTAACTGTCGAGGTTCACGCCATTGTAAGCCAGTGCATAGCCATGGGTTGGCAGGGTATGATTGGTACCGCTGGCATAGTCACCGGCACTCTCACATGCATAGTTGCCCAGGAATACGCTGCCCGCATTCACCACTTTCTCGGCAAGCTGCTCATAATCAGCAGTTGCAATGATGAGATGCTCAGGGGCATAGGTATTGCAGAGATCGATGGCTTCCTCTTCGTCCTTCACAAGGATGAACTTGGAGTTGTCCAATGAGGTCTGCGCCATCTCCTTACGTGGCAACTGTTCCAACTGCATTTCCACTTCCTTCTTCACATCTTCCAAAACCTTTTCGGAGGTAGTGATGAAGAAAACCTGAGAGTCGAAGCCGTGCTCAGCCTGCGACAAGAGGTCGGCAGCCGCAAAGACAGGGTTGGCAGTTTCATCAGCGATAAGACAAACCTCCGAAGGTCCTGCCGGCATATCGATAGCCACATCGTGGAGAGAAACCTGCTGCTTGGCAGCCATCACAAACTGGTTGCCCGGACCGAAGATCTTATATACCTTAGGCACACTTTCTGTTCCGTATGCCATCGCACCGATGGCCTGCACGCCGCCAGCCTTGAAAATCTTGCTTACGCCAGCAATTTTTGCCGCCATCAGGATAGCTGGATTCACCTTACCCTCCTTGTTAGGAGGTGTGCAGAGAACAATCTCCTTGCAACCGGCAATCTTGGCAGGAGTGGCGAGCATCAATACGGTGCTAAACAAAGGTGCAGTACCACCAGGGATATACAATCCCACCTTCTCTATCGCCACGCTCTTCTGCCAGCAGGTGACACCAGCACAGGTTTCCACCTTCTTACCCTCAAACTTCTGGCTCTGATGGAATGCGGCAATGTTATGATGAGCGAGGTGCAAAGCGTCTTTCAGTTCTTGAGAAACCAGTTGCTCAGCCTCTTCGATTTCAGCTTCAGTCACAGCCAAAGAATCGAGATGGGCATGATCAAACTTCTCCTCGTAACGCTTCACGGCTTCATCGCCATGGTTCTTCACATCGTCGAGTACACCTTGTACGGTCGCATTCAACTGCGATACATCCAGGTGTGGGCGTTCTACAATCTCGCTCCATTCCTCCTTTGCAGGATACTTTATTACCTTCATTCCTTATTATACTTTGAAATTTATTAATACATTGAACTTTGCAAACAGTTCAATGTTACAATATCATCTTTTCAATTGGTGTCACCAGGATGCCCTGTGCACCGAGTTCCTTCAACTTACCGATGATCTCCCAGAAACGCTTCTCATCGAGCACGGTGTGGATAGAGCACCACTCTTCGTCTGCCAATGGGATGATGGTAGGACTCTTGATACCAGGCAATACCTGGGTAATCTCCTCTACCTTCGCCTTAGGGGCATTCATCATCACGTACTTCTTGTCCTGGGCAGAGCGTACAGCCTCGAAGCGGAACAACATTTCGTTGAGAATCTGATGCTTCTCATCATCCATTTTCCAGTTGCCGATGAGCAGAGCCTCGCTCTTCATCACTACCTCAACCTCGGCGAGATTGTTGCTTACCAGTGTAGAACCAGAGCTGACAATATCAAAGATACCATCTGCCAGACCGATACCCGGGCTAATCTCCACAGAACCAGTGATGACGTGAATGTCGGCATTGATATTGTTCTTCTTCATGAAGTTGCGCAGGATGTTAGGATAAGAGGTAGCAATCTTCTTGCCATTAAACCACTGCAATCCTGGATAATCAATCTTCTTAGGGATGGCAAGACTCAAGCGGCACTTACTGAAACCCAATCGGTCGATAATCTGTGCGTTTTCACCACGCTCTACAAATTCATTCTCACCCACGATACCGATGTCGGCAACGCCAGAGGCTACGCTCTGAGGAATATCGTCATCGCGGAGATAGAGCACCTCCAGAGGGAAATTACTTGCCTGCACCAGAAGAGTGCGCTTTGAGGCGCTTACCTTGATGTCCGCCTCTGCTAAAAGATTCATTGTGTCGTCGAACAGACGACCTTTACTTTGTACTGCTATTCGTAACATATTTCTGTATTTTGTTTGAAAAACATTGCAAAAGTACATAAAATTGTTAGAATATGCAAATAATTTCGTACTTATATGCTTTTTTTTTGTACTTTTGCAGTCGCAATGAGAAAAAAATTATATTTATACACATTATATTCGCTGTTTTTACTTGCCAGTTGCGCTGACAAGAAACCGCAACAGGAACTCACTCCCTGGGGAACTCCCGTGGGTGAAGTGGAAGATATGGACGGTTCTGATGAAGAGGGAACTGACGAAAACGCAGCAGATGGCGATGCTGGCGCTCAGGCTCAGCAACGGGGTTTGTCGCTATCGGATATCCAGGACAATGGCGAGCTGATCATGCTTACTGTGAATGGTCCTACCACCTATTATGACTATCACAACCACGGAATGGGTCTGCAGTACCTGCTCTGCGAGAAGTTTGCCCAGCAGATTGGTGTGTCGTTGAGAGTGGAGGAATGCAAGGACACTACCGAGATGATTCAGAAACTCCAGAAGGGAGAAGGCGACATCATCGCCGTTCCCCTGCCCCGTCATATATTAAAAGGTGAAAAGTCATCAGCAGGAAAGAACAAAACGGCAGGAAAATCGGTTTCCGGAGATAGCAAGACTATCAATCTACTTTTCTGCGGCGTAACGCCTGATAAAGGCAAGACGCAGTGGGCGGTAGTTGGCGGCAACAAGAGTCTCGCCGATACACTGAACGGATGGTTCAAGCCAAAACTGATAGCCGAGGTGAAAAAGGAAGAGTCCTTCCTGCTCTCTACGGCAAGCATCCGCCGACATGTCTATTCTCCTTTCCTCAACCGTTCCAAGGGAGTCATCTCCCGCTACGACCATCTCTTTATGAGATACAGCGGAACGGCACGTATGGACTGGCGCCTGATGGCTGCACAGTGTTACCAGGAGAGTTGCTTCGACCCGAATGCCAAATCATGGGCTGGTGCCTGCGGACTGATGCAGATCATGCCATCTACCGCAGCCCACCTGGGATTACCGATGAGTGCCATCCACGATGCAGAGGCGAATGTGGCAGCAGCAGCCAGATACATGGCAGAACTCCAGGGACATTTCTCGGATGTAGGCGATCCGGCACAGCGTGCGCTCTTCGCTCTGGCTGCCTATAATGGTGGTTTTCACCATATCCGTGATGCAATGGCACTGACCAGGAAACATGGTGGCAACCCACAGAACTGGGGACATGTAAGAGAATACGTGCTGCGCCTTACCCAACCCGCCTATTATGGAGACCCTGTGGTGAAATATGGTTATATGCGAGGTACAGAGACGGCAGATTATGTAGATAGAATCCGTGCCCGCTGGAGCGAGTACTGCGGTGGAGCCAGCTTCCACGAGAGCTATCGGGGCGGCAGCCGTGGTCCGCACATCGAAAGAGGTGCCGACTCCTTCAATGGCACACCGGTAAAATCAAAGAGAAACTATCAAAGGAAATACCATATATAAAATATGATATAGATTGGCCCCACACGGGCTGAAAGCCCAGAAGCACCTAGCCCAGGGCAACACCCTGGGTAAACATAGAGTATAACAGAAGCGCCCTGAAAGGGCAAAAGCATTAAATCTACTATGCTTTTGCTCTTTCAGGGCGCTTTGCTAATTAGAATTACTTACCCAAAACCTCATCGAGCAAGGTGTAGAATGCAGGATCCTCACCCACGATGGTCTTCACAATCTTGCCGTCAGGACCTACAACAATCTTGGTTGGGAAACCCTGGATAGCATACTTGCCGAGCACATCGCTACCCTTTGGATTATAAACGTGAATCCATGGCAACTGATGCTTTTCTACAGCAGCCTTCCACTTAGCCTCGGTATCGTTGCAGTCAACGCCCAGAATCTCGAACTTACCCTTGTACTTCTCGTAGTACTCCTTCATCTTAGGCATACCCTTGATGCACCAACCGCACCATGAACCCCAGAAATCGATGACAACATACTTGCCACGAAGACTGGAAAGAGAGAACGGCTTGCCATTGATGTCATTCAGAGTGAAGTCAGGAGCATCTACGCCAGAAGCCTGAACCTTCTTAGCCTTCTCCTCCATCTCAGCCTGCTTCTTGGCACGCTCAACGATAGGCTCATAGAAAGCCTTCATTCTACCATTCTTCACCTGAGCAGAGAGCATATCAACAGCCTTCTGCATATACTCGCAACTAGACATTTCGTCGATGAGAGTAGCACTAGCCTCGTAATCAGGATGCTGACCGATGAATGCCAACATCTTCTCCTCCTTTTCCTTTATCAGAGCAGGAGCCTTCTCCTCGTATTCCTTCATCAATGCCTCACGGTCACCACCATTTTTCATCTTCTCACTGATAGATATCTCGAAATCAGCCAACTCCTTGTCTGCTTCATCCTTCACCGCATCTACCTCAGCAAACTGCTTGTAGAAGTTACTACCCTTGATATCAAACTTTGCCTTCAGATCACCAACCAACTCAGCAGTCTCACCAGGCACACAAACCAACTCGAAAGCCTCAGCACGTCCGCCACGGAAAATCGCAGGCTGTGCAAACATCATCTGCTTAGGTTCATTCAAGGTAGCAGAATAAGTAAACTTATCCTTCTTTACCAAGATGGTATCACGCTTTTCACCTCTACCCTTATAGACGATGATGGTATCGCCCATATTCTTCAAATTAGCCTTGAGCTGGAAAGTTCCGCTCTGAGCCATCGCAGCTGTTGATGCCAACACCAAGGCTGCACTCAAAATCATTTTCTTCATTGTATCTTCTTATATCTTTGTTTTTTCCATTTTAAAACTAATCCTCATACTCCGTAGTATCCTCGATACCTGCCGCAGCCAGTGCTTCCTTGCGCTCCACGCAGGTACCGCACTTTCCGCAGTGCTTCTCGCCACCCTTGTAGCAGCTCCAGGTCTCGGCATAGTCAATACCGAGTTTCTTGCCGATGGCTGCAATCTCACCCTTGGTGATATTGGTATAAGGAGCCACCACGCGAACATCTACGAAGGTGCCAGCCTCGGCAGCCTCATCGATTGCCTTGATAAATTCAGGGCGACAGTCCGGATATATGGTGTGGTCGCCGCCGTGATTGGCGATGAGCACCTTCTTCAGATTGTTGCTCTCAGCGATACCGATGGCGATACTCAGCATGATACCATTACGGAAAGGCACCACGGTAGATTTCATATTGTCATCGGCATAATGTCCCTCAGGGATGGCATCGGCACCTTCCAGGAGAGAGCTCTTGAAATACTGATGCATGAATCCCAGATCAATGGTGATATGCTTGATGCCCAGTCGCTCGCAGTGCATCTTGGCGAAAGGAATCTCCCGCTCGTTGTGATTGCTTCCATAGTTGAAACTGATACCCAGGGCTATCTCGTCCTTCTTGTCATAGAGCAGGGTAATACTGTCCATACCGCCGCTCACAATAATTACTGAATCCTTCATTTATTTTGAACTTTTTATTTTAAAGTCAGATTATACAATATTCATAAAGTCAGATTGCACACAAAAATCTGCGGAATCCGAGAAATCTGCGTGAGATTTTACCCGAACAGGCAGCGGAACGCCTCTTCCACCTTCCTTACGGGATGAATCTCTATCTGATATTTCTTATGGTCGAAACCATGATAATTATACTTCGGAATGATGATATGCTGGAATCCGAGCTTCTCTGCCTCAGCGATGCGCTGCTCGATACGGCTCACCGGACGAACCTCGCCACTGAGTCCTACCTCGCCACACATACACCAGCCCTGCTCTATCGCTGTATCCACATTGCTGCTCAATACCGCAGCCAGCACACTCAGGTCCATCGCAGGGTCCGTCACTCGCAAGCCTCCCGCAATGTTCAGGAACACATCCTTCGCCATCAACTTGAAGCCCACTCGCTTCTCCATCACCGCAAGGAGCATATTCAGTCTTCGCTGATCGAAACCCGTTGCCGAGCGCTGGGGAGTTCCGTATGCCGCCGTGCTCACCAGAGCCTGCGTTTCCACCAGGAACGGGCGTACACCCTCAATGGCAGCACTGATGGCAACACCCGACAGTCCATCGTGGTCTTCCGTAAGGAGCAGTTCCGACGGATTGCTCACCTGTCTCAATCCTCCCTGCAGCATCTCGTAGATGCCGAGTTCCGAAGTACTTCCGAATCGGTTCTTGATGCTTCGCAGGATGCGGTACATATAATGCTGATCACCCTCAAACTGGATGACGGTATCCACAATATGCTCCAGGATCTTCGGACCAGCCAGGGTTCCCTCCTTATTAATATGTCCGATCAGGATAACAGGAATACCGCTGGTCTTGGCAAATCTCAGGAGCGATGCTGCGCATTCACGCACCTGGGATACAGAACCAGGAGAACTATCCACACTCTCTGTAGCAATTGTTTGGATAGAATCGATAACTATCAGTTCTGGAGCCACTTGCTGAATATGGGAAAAGATTTTCTCTAACTGTGTTTCACAGAGAATCGTAATATGATCGAAGGCATTCTCCGGTGGGGTTCCTGCTAACAAAGCTACGTCATCTGTCGAAGTTCCCTTCAACATAGCCTGTCCCTTCGCCAGTCTGTCAGCTCTCAGCTTAATCTGATGGGCACTCTCCTCACCGCTCACATACAGCACCCTTCTATGTTTCATATTCAGGATGGTCTGCAGCGTAAGGGTACTCTTTCCGATGCCCGGTTCACCGCCCAGCAGGGTAATGCTTCCCGGCACCATACCGCCACCCAGTACGCGGTTCAGTTCCTCGTCCATCATATCGATACGCGGCTCATCCACAGCCGAAATATCCTTCAGATTCATCGGCTTGGCATCCGCGTCGGAGTGTTGCCCACCAAACATGGTAGCAGCCCCGCCATGCCTCATGGTCATGCCAGCGCTTTTAGCCGCCTGCGATCCCGAATCAGCCGCAATGCGAATCTCCTTAAAAGTATTCCATTGTCCGCAGCTAGGGCATTTACCCATCCACTTGGCACTTTCCTGCCCGCAGTTGCTGCAAACGTATGCTATCTTATCTTTTGCCATAACGATTGAATTTGTCGGCAAAGGTACAGTTTTTTTTCTTTAAACACTAAAAAAGTAACCATTTTTACATTTTATAACCATCGTTTTGCAAAGTAGATATGGCAAAAAAGCTTATCTACCACAAAAAATCTTTAAATCGTAGCAGAAAGATTTGGTAGTACCGATTATTTTTGTTACTTTTGCCTACGGAAAGAGTTTGTTACGACCCGATACCACACCTATTTTATATAGTATGCACATAGGAGCCTGATAAGCTCACTAGTCGTAGGGCAAAGGTCGTTTCAGCAGTAAACAGGGTTAATAATATAATACTAATATAAAAATTTAGGTAAAATGAAAATTGAGAATTTTAACTTTGCTGGTCACAAGGCAATCGTACGCGTTGATTTCAACGTGCCATTGGATGAGAATGGTAATGTAACAGACGACACTCGTATCCGCGGTGCCCTCCCTACTTTGAAGAAGGTACTCGCAGACGGTGGTGCGCTCATCATGATGAGCCACATGGGTAAGCCAAAGGGCAAGGTTAAGCCAGAGCTTTCACTCTCTCAGATTGTTAAGAACGTATCAGACGCTCTCGGTGTAGAGGTTAAGTTTGCTAAGGACTGCGGTAACGCTGAGGCTGAGGCTGCTGCCTTGAAGCCAGGTGAGGCTCTCCTGCTCGAGAACCTTCGTTTCTATCCTGAAGAGGAAGGCAAGCCAGTAGGTGTAGAGAAGGGTACTCCTGAGTTCGACGCTGCTAAGGCTGAGATGAAGGAGCGTCAGAAGAAGTTCGCTGCCAAGTTGGCTTCTTACGCTGACGTATATGTAATGGACGCATTCGGTACAGCTCACCGCAAGCACGCTTCTACAGCTGTCATCGCAGATTCTTTCGACAAGGATCACAAGATGCTCGGTTTCCTGATGGAGAAAGAGGTAAAGGCTGTTGACGCAGTACTCGGCAACATCAAGCGCCCATTCACAGCTATCATGGGTGGTTCTAAGGTTTCTACCAAGATCGGTATCATCGAGAACTTGTTGACTAAGGTTGACAACCTGATTCTCTGCGGTGGTATGACTTATACATTCTCTAAGGCTCTCGGCGGCAAGATCGGTATGTCTATCTGCGAGGATGACAAGCTCGATGTAGCTCTCGACGTAATCAAGAAGGCTAAGGAGAACGGTGTAAACCTCGTACTCGGCACAGACTCTATCTGCGGTGACGACTTCAAGAACGACTGCAATACCCAGGTTTGCCCATCTAACAACATCCCTGACGGCTGGGAGGGTATGGACGCAGGTCCTGAGACTCGCAAGGCTTTCGCTGCAGCTATCAAGGGTGCTAAGACCATCCTCTGGAACGGTCCTGCAGGTGTATTCGAGTTCGACAACTTCGCAGGTGGTTCTAAGGCTATTGCTGACGCAATCGCTGAGGCTACTAAGGAAGGTGCATTCTCACTCATCGGTGGTGGCGACTCAGTAGCTTGTATCAACAAGTTCGGTTTGGCTGACCAGGTATCTTATATCTCTACAGGTGGTGGTGCTCTCCTTGAGGCTATCGAGGGTAAGGTATTGCCAGGTGTAGCAGCTATTGAGAAGTAATCAATAGGTATCTATATAAATTGAGTTCGGGGGCATCCCATCCGTGGATGTCCTCGAATTTTTCAGTATAAGATACCCCACCTTAATAATCACGAAACAGTATTCCCTTTATTCAATATATTTATTAAAACCGAAAATTTAAAAGAAATTAATGGATTGGATTATTAATCTTTTCACCAACACAGAGTCGGTGGCTCACATCGCCCTGCTCTACGCAATCGTGATTGCGATTGGTGTATATCTGGGAAAGATCAAGATTGGTGGCATCTCGCTGGGTGTTACCTTCGTGCTCTTCGCAGGTATCTTGGCCGGACACGTGGGCTTCACAGGGCCCAAAGAAATCCTTACCTTCGTGCAAGACTTCGGATTGATTCTCTTCGTCTTCATGATTGGTTTGCAGGTGGGTCCTGGCTTCTTCGAGAGTTTCAAGAAAGGTGGTGTGACGCTGAACATGCTTTCTGCCACAGCTATCCTGCTCAACATCCTCGTGATGTTCGGATGCTATTACCTATTCTTCGACACCAGCAACCCACAGAACCTGCCTATGATGGTGGGTACCCTCTATGGTGCGGTTACCAACACCCCAGGTCTTGGTGCTGCCAACGAGGCATTGCTCAGTGTTTTCCCTAACGGTGCTCCTAGCATCGCCAACGGTTATGCCTGTGCCTATCCTCTGGGTGTGGTTGGTATCATTGGTGCTACCATCCTCATCAAGTACATCACCCGCGTGGATATGGCTGCAGAAGAAGAGCAGCTCAACGAGGAGGAGGCTGCCAACCCTCATGCAAAACCTCACAATATGCACCTGCGCGTGGAGAATACCTACATTGCAGGCAGAACGCTGAGAGAGGTTTCAGAGTTCCTGAACCGAGACATCGTCTGCTCAAGACTCCTCCACGACGGAGAAGTGAGCATCCCTAACAGCAAGACCACCTTCGAGGTAGGCGACGAGCTGCTCGTGGTTTGTGCTGAGGCTGATGCCGAGGCCATCAAGGCTTTCATCGGTCCTGAGATTGATGCAGAGTGGGACCGCGAGAAGGATGAGGTTCAGCACTTCGTATCCAGAAGAATCATCGTTACCCGTCCTGAGATGAACGGTAAGACCCTGGGCAAGATGCACTTCTCCAGTGTATATGGTGTGAACGTGACCCGTATTTCCCGTCAGGGTATGGATCTCTTCGCAAGCCGTAACCACCACTTCCACGTGGGCGACCGCGTAATGGTAGTAGGTCCTGAGGAGAATGTAAACCGTGTGGCTGAAATCATGGGTAACTCTGTAAAGCGCCTCGATGCGCCTAACATCGCTACCATCTTCATCGGTATCATGGTGGGTATCATCTTCGGTTCTCTCCCATTCGCTATCCCAGGCATGCCAGTGCCATTGAAGCTGGGTATCGCAGGTGGTCCGCTCATCATCGCCATCCTCATCGGCCGTTTCGGTTATCGCATGAAGCTGGTTACCTATACCACTACCTCCGCCAATATGATGCTGCGAGAGATAGGACTGGTACTCTTCCTGGCGAGTGTAGGAATCAAGGCTGGTGCCGGATTCTGGGACACTGTAGTTCAGGGCGACGGATTGAAGTATGTGGGATGCGGTTTCCTCATCACCATTATTCCTATCCTCATCGTGGGTACCATCGCCAGATTGAAGTTCAAGTTCAATTACTTCACCATCATGGGTATGCTTGCCGGTACTTATACCGATCCTCCTGCATTGGCTTATGCCAACGCATCATGCTCTAAGGAGGCTCCAGCCGTAGGTTACTCTACCGTATATCCATTGAGTATGTTCCTCCGTATCTTTACAGCCCAGATCGTGGTGCTGTTCTTCTGCGGAGCATAAACGCTTACAAAAGTTAACAAAAGAACTGGTAATAGTTATAAATTATAAAAGAGGTGCACAAAGATAAAAATTTGTGCACCTTTTTTGTTGTCTTTTCACAAATTATTCGTAACTTTGACGCATTAAAACAACAGACAAGAAAACCTAATGTGATTTTCTTAAAAATGAAAACTTCTAAAACGTTGATATGCGTATGAAGAAATTGGGATTTTTGATAACCATGCTAGTCATCGCATCCTTGCCCGCTTGGAGCCAGGGAGCCAAGAGCATCCGTATTACGGAGGTGATGACCCACAACCGTACCAACCTCGTAGATGAGTACGGTCAGCACAAACCATGGGTGGAATTGAGCAATTCCTCCTTTACCACGTATAACGTACGTGGTATGTTTCTAACCACCGACCGACGGGTTCTCAACAAGAATCTTTCGCCCGAAGCACGCCGACAGCTGATGTGCCCCCTGCCGAACAACGAGCCCCGAACCACACTGGGCGGCAAGAAGAGTATCGTCATCTTCGACAGCAGTTCCTGGTACAAAGATGGCTGGAACGGACAGCTTTGGAAGGCAAAGGATTATTCCAACAAAGGTCCTTTCCATCTCAATCTGATTCTACAGGAAAAGAAGCCTAACTGGATAGCCCTCTATGACGGAAATGCCGTGGATCTGATAGACTCCGTAAGCGTACCAGTATTGGCTGCCGACGAGAGCTACGAACTGAGCCAGGATTTCAAGATATGGGAGAAAGCCATAGCTGGAGCCATCACCCCGGGCTATCTGCCACAACACGTAGGTCTGAGCAAGGCACAGCTCCTGAAGAAGCAGGATCCACACGGCATCGGCATCTCCGTGCTTTCAATGGGCATCGTATTCTCATGTCTCGCCCTCCTCTTCATCGTATTCTGGGCATTCGGAGCCTATATGAAACACAAGCAGCGCATCGCCCGTGCTACAGAGAAGCACGCCACCTTATTATATAAGACCAGCAAGAAGACCATCGAGGTTACGCAAGACCTGAGTCATAAGACCAATATTCTGCTGAAGGATGGTCTGGAGACCAAGGGTATCGACAAGGAGATCTACATGGCAGTCATCTCGCTCGCCCTCAAGGAATACCTGGAGGACGTGCATGATGTGGAATCCGGCATCATCACCATCAAGCCTAAACAGACAAGATGGAATGCTCCGAAATTCAATAATATCAATAACTCTAAATAAAAGAAACTATGGCAAAGTATCAATATACAGTGAAAGGTGTCGATTATGAAGTCGAAATACAGGATATAGAAGGCAATATCGCCAACGTAACCGTGAATGGCATCCCATTCGAAGTGGAAATGAAACAGCCGGTGAAGGCTGGCAGGCAGAAAGTGAAATTAAGTGAAGAAAGAAAAGTGAAGAATGAAGAATTCAACAGCTCTTCTGCTACAGCTAATGCGAGTTCTACACCTACCGCCCAACCTGCTGCAGCTGCGTCCGGCAAGCCAGTGGTAGCCCCTCTGCCTGGCACCATCAACGAAATCAAGGTGAAGGTGGGCGACAAGGTGAACGCAGGCGATACCGTCGTGATTCTCGAAGCCATGAAGATGCAGAACAACATCGAGGCAGAGACTTCCGGAACCATCACCGGCATCAACGTCAATAAAGGCGATGCGTGATGGAAGGAGATACACTGGTAACTATCGTCTAATAAGCGAAAAAGCAGGAACAACTATGATTACTTTTTCAAAAAGAATACTAATCATAAAGTTCAATGTTCAACTTTCAATGTTCAAAGTAAATTATGGATTTCATCATACAAAACTTCAATGAGTTCCTGACCTATACGGGCTTTGCAAATGCCACGGCAGGAAACCTCGCCATGATCGTGATAGGAGTTATCTGCATCTGGCTTGCCATCAAGAAGGATTTCGAGCCACTTCTCCTGGTGCCCATCGGACTAGGCATCATCCTGGGCAACATCCCCTTCCGTGCCGATGCCGGACTCGAAATAGGACTATACGAAGATAATTCCGTTCTGAACATCTTCTATCAGGGAGTAAGACAGGGATGGTATCCCCCACTCGTCTTCCTGGGCATCGGAGCGATGACCGACTTCTCGGCATTGATTTCCAATCCGAAGCTGATTCTGATAGGAGCCGCCGCTCAGTTTGGTATCTTCGGAGCCTATATGATAGCCCTGGCTCTGGGGTTCGAACCGAACCAGGCTGCAGGTATCGCCATCATCGGTGGTGCCGACGGACCTACTGCCATCTTCCTGAGCAGCAAGTTAAGTCCTAACCTGATGGGCGCCATCGCCGTTTGTGCCTATTCCTATATGGCTTTGGTACCAGTGATTCAGCCCCCATTGATGCGCCTGCTCACCACCAAGGAAGAGCGCGTCATCAAGATGAAGCCAGCCCGTCAGGTATCACAGACAGAGAAGATCCTCTTCCCTATCGTCGGTTTACTCCTCACCACCTTTATCGTACCATCAGGTCTGCCATTGCTCGGTATGCTTTTCTTCGGAAATCTCCTGAAGGAAAGTGGAAAGACGACAAGACTTGCCAAGACAGCAGGCAGCAGTCTGAATGACATCGTGGTGATGCTGCTCGGCTTGACCGTAGGCTGTTCTACCCAGGCATCAGAGTTCCTGACCCTGAACACCATCAAGATCTTCGCCCTCGGTGCCCTGGCATTCATCATCGCTTCAGCCAGCGGTATCCTCTTCGTGAAACTGATGAACCTCTTCCTGCCAAAGGGCAAGAAGCTGAACCCACTGATCGGAAATGCCGGTGTGAGTGCCGTGCCTATGAGTGCCCGCATCAGCAACAACCTCGGTTTGGAGTACGACCGCCACAATTTCCTGCTCATGCACGCCATGGGTCCGAATGTTGCAGGTGTTATCGGTTCCGCCGTAGCCGCTGGTGCCCTGCTGGGATTCTTCAATTAATCTGCAGAGATTCATTAATTCATCCATACGAAAAATGGGAACTTGCACAATTGCAAATTCCATTTTTCGTATTTTCTATTTTCCTAGAGAACACGCCTTTCGAAAAAGCGGTCTAACTCTTCTTGATTTTCATTTTGCCTTCGAGCGAGATGATGATTTCCACCTGATAACTCACACTGCTGTCCGGCATAGCCAAAACCACTCTATAATGAAGTCCATCGGTATCCACCTTTTTCAGTACGATATCACTCAAAATCGCCTGCTTGAGGAACTCATGAGGAACCTGTCCATCGAAATCCTCCTTGCGGAAGTCACGGCCGAAAATCTTGCCAGCTCCCCGGTAGATATTCACATTCACGATGTTGTCGTAATAGACATTATCCACTTCTACGCCATCATCATTGTATGAAGTCTTGAAAACCTTATAGGTAGTAGGGTTCACCTGCACATAGAGATGCAACTTCTCATCGCCTGCATACACCACAGAATCTCTCTTGATAAGCGTATTCTGGTTGAGAACCACCGGCTGATTATGCAGGAACTGCTGCAGATAAGAAGTGTCATCTGTCTTGACGAGTTTCATGATATCGCCATTCAACACCTTAAACTGGAAGATATGAGCAGCCTGCTTGATAATCGGATATTTGGCCGTATTGGCACCCTTCATCACCAGCGTATCGCCAGCAATATAGAAATATACCGGCTGGCTGGTAGAATCAGGATAGTAGATGGTGTCACCCTTCACGCGAAAGACAACATCATCCTCATCATCGCCATCCAACCAGATACCCTGGAGCATTTTCTTGGCAGCAGTATCCTCCTTTACTCCGGCAGAATCCTTACCCGCAGACTTCTGTCCGCAGCTGGCCATCGCCGCCAGGAGGCTTGCACACAACAATATGTTAATAACTTGTTTCATTTTTTCACGATATCTTACTCAAATACTCAGCCTCCTCAAAAGACAGCGCCTTATTGAGGTCTTTTTCTGAGAGCAATACATTTTCGCCCACAATAGGCCACTTAATACCAATGGTTTCATCATTCCAGCGGATACTTGCCTCAGCTTGAGGAGCATAAGGGTTATCTACTTTATAGGTAAAGATTGCCTCGTCGCTGAGCACAAGGAAGCCATGCGCAAAGCCACGAGGAATGAAGAACTGCAGCTTATTTTCTTCACTCAGTTCCACCATTACATACTTGCCGAGGTCTTGCTGCCTTTACGTAAATCTACCGCAACATCCAGGACCTTACCCTTGATGACACGCACCAGTTTAGCCTGCGAACTTTCGCCCTTCTGATAATGAAGGCCTCGAAGCACGCCTCTACTCGACATAGACTCATTGTCTTGCACAAACTCAACATGATAGCCAATGTGGGCATCGAACTCAGCCTGTTTCCAAGCCTCGAAAAAGTAGCCTCTAGCATCATCAAACACTTTAGGCTGTATGACCCACACTCCTTCTATTTCGGTCTCTGTATATTCCATTGCTATATACTTGTTCTATTTTTTAGTGGCAAAGATAATACTTTTTGGCGATATGACAAAACAAATTAAACTTTTTATCACTCCTTTCGAAAATTTCCCTTAAAATAGTTGTCCATTTCCCAAAAAAGCCGTACCTTTGCAAAAGATATTCAGAAAAAGAAGATAAACATTTAGACGTGATAGAAATTAACCGACATATAGAAATTCTACTCTTGAGCAACGATTGTGTAATCGTACCAGGTTTTGGTGGATTTATGGCTCATCATGTAGATGCACGTTACGATGGCAGAGACAATATGTTTTTGCCACCGCTGAGAACTGTGGGATTCAATCCGCAGCTCACGATGAACGATTCCCTCCTCGCACTCTCGTACGTGGAGACTTACGATATCAGCTACCCAGAGGCATTGCGCCGTATTGAGGATGAGGTAGTTGAAATCAGACAATCATTGGAAAACGAAGGTAAATTCGAAATAGAAAATATCGGTATGCTCTTCCTCAACGAGGATGGCAACATCAGTTTCGAGCCATGCGAGGCAGGCATTCTTACTCCCGACTTCTATGGTTTGGGAGGTTTCGACATGCTTCCTATCGCACAGATTGGCAACGGTGAACAGCAGAACGAGAATCAAAACGTGGCAATGACTGTAAATCTTGCCAAGGAGGAACAGCCAGTCAAAAACGAGCCAGAAGCACCTGCTGTTCCTGCCAGCAATTCGGTATTCATCGCAGAAGAAGAGGAAGAAGAGGAAAAGGCAGAGTTCATCAGCATCAAAAAGAGCTGGCTGCGCAACATGGCAGCAGCCTGCATCGCCCTCATCGCCTTCTTCACCATCTCTACTCCACTCGGAAGTCCTACTATCGAGAAGAGCCAGATTGACACGGGGATGCTCACCCGCATCATGCCTAAGGAGATAGCTCCGGTAAAAAGCAACGAGCTGCTGCTCCCTACTGATGAACCGAAGCTGATGGAGACCACTCCTACCGACAAGGCTGAAAAGGCTCCGGCTATAGCACAGGATAGAGAGATTGCCACTCCATCTACCTCTTATTACAGCATCGTATTGGCAAGCCGCGTGACCAAACGCAATGCAGCCAGTTATGTGGAACACTTGCAGGGCAAGGGCTTCAAAGAGGCAAGAGTTCTGATTACCGACAACAACGTAAAGGTGATTTATGGCAACTACCGCTCTGAGAGCGAGGCATATAACACCCTCAACCGACTCCATACCAACGAGGCTTTCACTGATGGCTGGATTACAAAGGTAAAGGAGTAGTATACATTATTATATATAGAAAGAAATCAAGGAAAGAAAAAATAGATATGAAAAGAGTACGTTGCCCTAAATGCGATAATTTCATCACGTTCGACGAAACCAAATACGAGGCAGGCCAGAGCCTGGTCTTCGTTTGTCCTAATTGCAACAAGCAATTTGGCATCCGTATGGGCGTTTCCAAACTCCGCGAAACCCGCAAGGAAGAGAAGCTTGATGAAAACGCCAATGAAAATGGCGTAGGCTCCATCGTAGTCATCGAAAACGTATTCGCCTACAAGCAGGTCATCCCTTTGCAGATGGGCGACAACGTCATCGGAAGATATATGAAGAACAGTGGCATCAACTGCCCTATCGAGACCGTAGATCCGAGTGTAGATATGAACCACTGCGTAATCAATGTAAGCCGCGACAAGAAAGGAAAATTGAAATATGTGCTGCGCGATGGTCCTAGCTACACCGGCACCTTCGTAGATAACGAAATCCTGGGCGACCGCGAGCGCCGTGTCATCGAAGACGGCACTCTCTTCACTATCGGAGCCACCAGCATCATCCTCCGCACAGCAGACAGCGAGGAGGAATAAAGGGAAAATAACAAGTTGAAATAAAACCAAGGGTTAGAGTAGGAAAAATCTTACTCTAACCCTTTTTTACTGATAAACACGTATAAATATACCAATTTCTTACTTTCTGCAAGAAAGTATAGCAATATAGTAATCTTTTTGCTAATATTTTCGTTAGATTGAAAGAAAATGTGTACCTTTGCAACAGAAATTAGCAATACGTGGGACCAATACTCCCGATACGTACAAAAAACAGAAGAATTACGTTAGGTTATGGATGTAGCAATCGTAAAATACAATGCAGGAAATATCTATTCCGTAGTCAACGCCATGAAGCGTTTGGGCATAGAACCAGTACTCACTGATGATGCCGAAATGCTCCAGAAGGCAGACCGTGTACTGTTTCCAGGTCAGGGTCAGGCAAGAGAAGCCATGGAATATCTCAAGGCTCACCAGCTGGATCTGGTGATCAAAAATCTCAAGCAACCCGTATTGGGCATTTGCGTGGGACAGCAGCTCCTGTGCCGACATTCGGAAGAAGGCGATGTAGATTGCATCGGCATCTTCAATGTGGATGTGAAGCGATTCCAGCCGCAGAAGCACGAAGACAAGGTACCAGCTATGGGATGGAACGAGATATACGATCTGAAGACGGAGCTTTACAAGGGATTCGGAAACAGATCCGATGCAGCAGATGCAGCTATGGGAGAAGCCCTGCAGCATCCCTACTCTTATTTCGTACACAGCTACTATGTGCCACTCTGCGAGGAGACCATCGCCAAGGCTGATTACATTCTGCCTTACAGCGCATCGCTCCACAAAGACAACTTCTATACCTGCCAGTTCCATCCGGAAAAGAGCGGAAAGGTAGGAGAACAGATTTTAAAGAACTTCCTGGAAATAAAATAGCAATAAAAGAAATATGATAGAGTTAATTCCTGCCATCGACTTGATAAATGGCCAGTGCGTTCGCCTGACAAAAGGCGATTACGACCAGAAGAAGGTCTATAACGACAATCCGGCTGAAGTAGCCAAAGACTTCGAGAAGCTGGGATTCAAGCGACTCCACGTAGTGGATCTGGACGGAGCCAAGTCGAAACACATCGTAAATGATGCTGTACTGAAGGCGATTACAACCGAAACGAATCTGACTGTAGATTTCGGAGGCGGTATCAAGACCGGGGAAGACATCGAGAAGGCATTTGCTGCAGGAGCCAGTATGGTAACCATAGGCAGTATCGCCGTTACCAATCCTGATCTCTTCATGGAGTGGATAGATAAATATGGTGCCGACAAACTCATCCTCGGAGCCGATGTAAGAAACGGCAAGATTTCTATCAATGGATGGAAAGAGGATTCTTCAGAAGACCTCCTCCCCTTCCTCAAGAAATACATCGACAAGGGTGTGAGCTATGTGCTCTGCACAGAAATCAGCAAGGATGGCACCCTGCAGGGTCCTGCCATCGAACTATATAAAGAGGTAATGGCAGCCTACCCTCAGCTTCACCTCATCGCCTCGGGCGGAGTGAGCTGCAATGAAGATATCGAGGCTCTGGAAGCCGCCGGCATCCCAGCAGTAGTCTTCGGCAAGGCATTCTACGAGGGTAAGATTGATGTAGAAAAGTTAGGAGTTAAGTAATCATAAAGTTCAAAGTTCAATGGTCAAAGTTCAAAGTAACAAAGGTTTGGCAAAGCGAATCGTCCCTTGTCTTGACGTGAAAAACGGAGAGACCGTGAAGGGAACGAACTTCGTGAACCTGAGAAGCGCAGGCGACCCGGTAGAACTGGGCAAGGCCTATAGCGATGCAGGTGCCGATGAACTCGTATTCCTTGACATCACCGCCAGCTTCGAAGAGCGCAAGACCTTTACAGATATGGTAACTCGCGTAGCTGCCGAAATCAATATCCCGTTTACCGTGGGTGGCGGCATCAACGAGCTGAAGGATGTAGATCGACTCCTCAATGCAGGTGCCGACAAGGTAAGCATCAACAGTGCAGCCATCCGGCATCCGGAGCTCATCAACGAGATAGCCAACCATTACGGCTCACAGGTCTGCGTCTGCGCCATCGATGCCCGTCTCGATCCCGACGGCTGGCATTGCTACGTGAAGGGCGGAAGAGAGCGAGTAGAACTCGGTCTGTTTGATTGGGCTAGAGAAGTTGCCGACCGTGGTGCCGGCGAGATTCTCTTCACCAGTATGGACCACGATGGCGTGAAGCAGGGCTTTGCCAATGAAGCCCTCGCCCGCCTTGCAGAGGAAGTAAGCATTCCTATCATTGCATCAGGTGGAGCTGGCAAGATGGAACATTTCCGCGATGCCTTCACCCTGGGAAAGGCAGATGCAGCACTGGCTGCCAGTGTCTTCCACTTCGGTGAAATCGCCATACCTGACCTGAAAAATTACCTCCGGAAAGAAGGCATCAACGTCAGGTTGTAAACAGTTGTAAAACGGAGCCTTAAGGCTAGATATTTTTTTCCTTAAGGGAAAATAATTATTTCCTTAAGGGAAAATATATTTTTCCTTAAGAGTGAATAATTCCCCTATGATAGGGCAGATTGGCAATGGAGTAAGCAAAACAATTAATTGTAAAGATAAAATGGAAATAGATTTTGAAAAAATGGGTGGACTTGTTCCTGCCATCATCCAGGATGCTGTAACCAAGAACGTCCTGATGCTGGGATTCATGAACAAGGAAGCATACGATAAAACCATCGAAACCAAGAAGGTTACCTTCTGGAGCCGTTCTCGCAACTGTCTTTGGACCAAGGGCGAGACCTCAGGAAACTTCCTCAATCTGGTAAGCATTCAGATAGACTGCGACAACGATACCTTCCTGGTAAAGGTTCATCCAGATGGTCCTACCTGCCACAAAGGCACCGATACCTGCTGGGCTGAGGAAAATACGCTGAACCCTATCCTCTTCCTCTCAGAGTTGCAGGACTTCATCGACAAGCGCCATGAGGGAATGCCTGAGGGCAGCTACACCACCAGCCTCTTCAAGAAAGGCGTGAACAAGATGGCGCAAAAGGTTGGAGAAGAAGCCATTGAGACGGTTATAGAAGCTACAAACGGAACCGACGACAAGCTCATCTACGAGAGTTCCGACCTGCTCTACCACCTCATCGTACTGCTCACCAGCAAGGGCTTGCGAATCGAGGATGTAGTAAAGGAGCTCCAGATGCGACACGACCCGGAATGGGACAAGAAGCGCCGCGTAGCAAAGAGCAAGGGCGAAATGCAATAACAGCACGTCCTGAAAGAACATTAGAGAACAATTAATAAAGGAGAAAAAATTAGGATGTTAATAGATTATCAGAACGTCAGCATATACCAGGCCGACAAGTGCGTACTCAAGGGCATCAACTTCCATGTGGATGAAGGAGAGTTCGCTTATCTTATCGGAAAAGTGGGCTCGGGAAAGAGTTCACTCCTGAAGACCCTCTACTGCGAGCTTGACCTCGTGGAGGGTGAGACCGACAAGGCAGAAATCCTCGGCAGAGACCTCAAGACCATCCGACGCAAGGACATTCCAGCCCTGCGCAAGGAACTAGGCATCATCTTTCAGGACTTCCAGTTGCTCCACGACCGCAGCGTGCGCAAGAACTTCGAGTTCGTGCTCAAGGCTACCAAATGGAAAAACAAGAAGGACAGAGACAAGCGCATCGAGGAAGTGCTCAACGAAGTAGGCATGATAGAGAAAATCGACAAGATGCCTCACGAGCTCTCCGGTGGAGAACAGCAGCGTGTGGCCATCGCCCGTGCCCTGCTCAACAATCCGAAGATCATCATCGCCGATGAGCCAACGGGAAATCTCGACCCGGAGACCGCCAGCAACATCGTGGGACTGCTCAAGGATATCACCAAGCAGGGTACAGCTGTAGTGATGACAACCCATAACATCCCGATGCTCGACAAGTTCCCTGGCATCGTATATCGCTGCAAGGATGGTTTACTCCACGACGTGACCAACGAGTACAACCACATCGACCTGACAGAAGATGGCGAGGAGAATTAAATAATAGAACAATAAAAATTAAACATTAATATAATATTACGACTATGAAGGTAATGAAATTCGGAGGTACTTCTGTAGGCTCACCAGAGCGTATGAAGGGAGTAGCCTCTTTGGTTACAGAATCAGGTGAACCAACTTTCATCGTATTGTCTGCGATGAGCGGTACAACAAACTCTCTCGTTGAGATTTCTGACTATCTCTACAAGAAGAACCCAGAGGGCGCCAACGAGGTAATCAACAACTTGGAGAAGAAATACATGCAGCACGTGGAGGATCTCTACTCTACTGATGAGATGAAGAAGACTACACGCGAGTTCCTGCAGGGCGAGTTCAACTATCTCCGTTCATTTACCAAGGATCTCTTTACTTCTTTCGAGGAAAAGAGCATCGTGGCTCAGGGCGAGATTATGAGCACCAACATGGTTGTAAACTACTTGAAGGAACAGGGTGTAAAGGCTGTATTGCTCAGCGCATTAGACTTTATGCGCACCGACAAGAACGCAGAACCAGACCCACAGTACATCAAGGAGAAGCTCGCAGCCATCATGGAGGAGAACCAGGGCTATCAGATCTACATCACCCAGGGCTTCATCTGCCGCAACGCTTACGGCGAGGTAGATAACCTGCAGCGTGGTGGTAGTGACTACACCGCATCACTCATCGGTGCAGCTCTCCCAGCAGACGAGATTCAGATCTGGACAGATATCGACGGTATGCACAATAACGACCCTCGTGTGGTAGAGCACACAGAGGCTGTTCGCCAGTTGAACTTCGAGGAGGCTGCTGAGTTGGCTTACTTCGGTGCCAAGATTCTCCACCCTACCTGCGTTCAGCCAGCCAAGTATGCCGGCATCCCAGTTCGTCTGAAAAACACCATGGATCCTAAGGCAGATGGTACCATCATCGACAACGTCATCGTACGCGGCAAGATCAAGGCTGTAGCTGCCAAAGACAACATCACAGCCATCAAGATCAAGAGTAGCCGCATGTTGCTCGCTACAGGTTTCCTCCGCAAGGTATTCGAAATCTTCGAGAGCTACCAGACTCCTATCGATATGATTGCTACCTCAGAGGTAGGTGTGAGCATGAGTATCGATAACGATGCTCACCTCAACGACATCGTCAACGAGTTGAAGAAGTATGGTACTGTAACCGTAGATTCAGACATGTGCATCATCTGCGTAGTAGGTGATCTGGACTGGAGCAACGTAGGCTTCGAGACCATCGCTACCGATGCAATGAAGAACATCCCAGTACGTATGATTTCTTACGGTGGCAGCAACTACAACATCTCATTCCTCATCAGAGAGAGAGACAAGAAGCAGGCTCTGCAGAACTTGAGCAACGTATTGTTCGAGAAGTAATCACATATTCAATATCTCCGCCCCATCGGGGGGCGGAGATATATTCTAATTTGACTATAAGTAAGATATTAACAATAAGCATAAGCGAAATGAAAGGTACATTTCCAATAGATAAGTTTCAGGAGATACAGACTCCGTTCTACTACTATGACACCAACGTGTTGCGCCAAACCTTGAAGACCATCAACGCAGAGGCTGGCAAGCATGAGGGCTTCGAGGTGCACTATGCCGTGAAGGCAAATGCCAACCCTAAAGTGCTCAACATCATCTGCCAGGCTGGTTTGGGTGCCGACTGTGTGAGCGGAGGAGAAATTCAGGCAGCCATCAACGCAGGTTTCCCTGCTAATAAGATTGTGTATGCCGGTGTAGGCAAGAGTGATTGGGAAATCAACTTGGTTTGGACAAGGGCATCTTCTGCTTCAATGTAGAAAGCATCCCGGAATTGGAAATCATCAACGAACTTGCCGAGAAAAAAAACAAGATAGCACAGGTCTGCTTCCGCATCAACCCAGACGTTGGTGCTCATACCCATGCCAACATTACAACAGGTTTGGCTGAAAACAAGTTTGGTATCGCTATGCGCGATATGGAGAGCGTGATTGAGGAGGCATTCAAAATGAAGAACATCAAGTTCCTGGGTCTGCACTTCCACATTGGCAGTCAGATACTTGACATGGGAGACTTCGAGGCTCTCTGTAACCGCATCAACGAGTTACAAGACCAGTTGGAGGCTCATCACATCGTAGTAAAGAACATCAATGTAGGCGGCGGATTGGGTATCGATTACAACCATCCAAACCGTGTGCCTATCCCAGACTTCAAGGATTACTTCGATACATACGCCAAGAAGTTGAAGTTGCGCGATGGACAGAAGTTACACTTCGAGTTGGGCCGTGCCGTAGTGGGTCAGATGGGTTCGCTCATCACCAAGACTCTTTATATCAAGCAGGGCACAGCCAAGCAGTTTGCCATCGTAGATGCAGGTATGACCGACCTGATCCGTCCTGCCCTCTATCAGGCATATCATAAGATAGAGAACATCTCTAGTGATGAACCTGCAGAGACATACGACGTAGTAGGTCCAATCTGCGAGTCGAGCGATGTATTCGCCAAGGCTATAGATCTGAACAAGACCCATCGTGGCGACCTCATTGCCCTCCGTTCAGCCGGAGCCTACGGTGAGATCATGGCGAGCCAGTATAACTGCCGCCAGTTGCCAAAGGGATATATCACAGAAGATTTTTAAAGGAAAGCACGCCCTGAAAGGGCAGAAGCACTTAGCCCAGGGCATCGCCCTGGGTTAAGACAGTATTAGCAATGCGCCCTGAACCAACGGTCACCGGCCGAAGGGAAAGGTAAAGGGCAAAAGCTTTAAAATACGAGAAAAAAAGAAATGATGACAATTAGTTTAACAACTATCATAGCAGGCGCAGTAGTGGTATTATTGGCAATCCTCGGATCGCTGATAAATCCATTTCTGCGCTCGTTGCGTTTTACTGACGAGGAGGAATCCTTGGAATCTAGAGAACCTATCTCGGTGATTATCACCGCTCACGACAACCTCTATGAACTGGAGCACAATCTACAGATGTTCCTGCAGCAGAAATATCCAGCCGATTATCAGGTGATTGTGGTTTGCCAGAGTACCGATGGTGAGACTCTGGACTATCTGAAGCGCATGGCAGCAGAGAATCCTCACCTATATTATACGTATATCCCGGAAAGCTCCCGCTATATGAGCAGAAAGAAGCTGCAGATTACACTGGGCGTGAAGGCTGCCAAATATGAATGGATCATCCTCACCGAACCTACCTGCACCCCATCCAACGACAGGTGGCTCTATACCATGGCGCGCAACTGTCAGGAACCCAACCATCTGGTTCTGGGCTATGTAGCTCTAGAGGAGGCAACCAAGGGTGTTCGCCGATACGACAGCATCCGCAAGGCATTCTATCTGCTCCACCGTGCCCAGCACAGCTATGGCTACCGCACCCACATGCCAAATGTAGCCTTCCGCAAAAGCGACTTCATGCGCGAGCAGGGCTATCAGGGCAACCTGGAGTATGTGCGCGGCGAATACGACTTCCTGGTCAACAAGTATGCTGCCTATGGAGATACTGCTGTAGAGCTAGACTGCGATGCATGGCTCATCCACGATGAACCTACCGACAAGGCTTGGCACAACGCCCACCTTTACCTCCAGGCATCCCGCAAGAGTCTGACCAGAGCCAAGTCGATGATGTCGCTGATGGCAATGGATCATCTCTTCCCTCACCTCAGTCTCATCGCCTCGCTGGCCACCCTGGCATACGCCATCCTGATGCAAGACTGGATCCTGACTGGCATTGCAGGTTTCGCCCTGCTTCTGCTCCTGATTCTCCGCACCGTCATCGCCCACAAGGCCATCAGACATTTCGACGATGACATCTCGCTCCACAAGCTGCCATTCTATGAGTATGGCATCATCTGGAGAAATCTTGCCAACAAGATAAGATACTGGCGTGCAGACAAGAACGACTTCACCAGTCATAAACTGTAGGATTTTAGAATCAACAAGCAAACTTAAATAACGATGAAAGTATATTTGTTCATTTCCAAACATAAGAAGACGCTGAAGATGTATCTTCCTTACATCGAGCGCTGCAGCAGAAGCTCGACATCACCAAGAACCTGGTAGATGCCGATATCGTGATGATACTGGGAGCATGGACAAGACAAGGTGCCCAGCTCGCCAGAATGTCTCGCAAGATGGGCATCCCCTACATCGTTTGCCCACTCGGCGACCTCTCAGAGCGCAACTGCCGGAATCCGCACTTCAAGCGCAGTCTGCAGACCCTGATGTACCAGAAGGCGATGTACAGGCACTCAGACCTCATCATCGCCACCACCCCATTGGAGAAAGCCTATCTGGAGAAACTCGGATGGAACAGGCATATCACCCTCATCCGATACTTCGGCTACAGTCATCTCATCACCGAAGAAGGTACGATGGAAGACTGGCAGGAGACGGATGCCTCTACCCTCGCCGATTTCGAGCACAGAAAGGCAGAAGCCATCGCCCAGCAGACTCAGCATGCCATCATCGCCCAGATTATGCAGATTCAGAGCAGAATGCCGCATAAGAACATCCCACAGAAGTATCTCGACGACCTGCATACCTTATTATATGCAGACGATTATGATGAGGATGCTATCAACGAGGAACTGAAGAAGCTGAAACTCGACAGCTATGCCGCCTCCGTATTCCAGGCGATGACCGACAAAACGGGACTTACCGAGGGATTTATGCCACTTCCTGCCAAAAAAGGCAGAAAAAGCAAGGAGATTCTGAAGTATGTGAAGTAAGAAACTGACAGTAGTTGACCTGCGTCAAGAGGCTGACTGACAGTATTTGACTTGTATCAAAAAATAGCTTTCTTTCATCATTTTGTCACCCATTTGTTACCCGAATATCAAAAAAAGGCATTACCTTTGCACTCGTAAAGATGAAACAAGAGATCTTGAGTATGCGAGATGAGAAGTCTTATATATATAAAAAAGATGAGAAATCTCAAGTACAGGAGAAGGAAGGTTTCAGGTAAGAGAGATTGTAAAAGGATAACATGTAGAACAGGAGACCGAAAATGCGATGTCTCCACAAAGATTGAGAAAGGAAACAAATTATGATGACAACAGTAATGGCACTCGCAGTAGTAGCAATCATGATGCTAAGGCAATCAATGTAAACAACCACATTGAGATGGGTAAGTAATTACTCCATCCCTTTGTAGGAAAGAGAATGAAAGTAGAGCCCGGCGAGGCTCAAGTATTAACGAAAAAGAAAGAAAGGATAACGATTATGAAAACAATGTTGAAAGAAATCAAGAAGGTCATGAAGTCATTTATTGCAAACTATCTGAATGCAATGTCACTTTATGGCGAAGCTATTTGCAAAGGTCGTGGTTGTGCTTGCGCATAATCACTTGATATATAAGGAAGCGTGCTGGTATTTATTTACTGGCACGCTTTTTTCGTTGATGGTCTAGAGAGACTTCCTGTAGGGACAGATTATCCCCTTGTGTTAATACAGCCTACCTTCTGCGTTAATATAGATTAAATAATCCGCCTTTTCTACGATAATTCGGAAATTATCTATACTTTTGCATCTGTAATTATCACGGGGGTGCTGAGCAATCGGCTGAGATTATACCCATTGAACCTGAAGCAGGTAATGCTGACGCAGGAAATATGATAGATCGTTTTACACCCAGGCAGAGATAGATGTAACCTACTCTTGCTTCTCTACAACCCCTTTTCTTTCATCAGGCATATCCCCCGTGTTGACAATTGTAAATTTATAAATGTAAACATAGGAACAGATTATGAAAGTTATCATCAACAACAAAGAAACTGAGATTCAGGCAAAGACAGTCAAGGAACTTGCCCAGGAACTCGATCTTCCAGCTACAGGTTGCGCTGTAGCCATCAGTAACGAGATGGTGCCTCGTGACGAGTGGGAAAGCCACGTGATTCAGGAGGGTGCCGACATCGTGATTGTAAAGGCATTCTGCGGAGGATAATCTTTAGTCAAGAGTTTATAGTTAATAGTTTATAGGGCTATGGCAAAAATACCTTTAGACAGTTTTCAACTGCAGTTCATCTCTCATCAGAATGAGAAGATGAGTTATCTGGATGGCATCCACGAGGCAATAACGGGACTCTGCAAATGGGTTCAGCTCCGCATGAAGGATGCCTCTGATAATGAAGTGCGCCCCATCGCCTACAAGGTGAAGGAATGGTGCAAGATTATGAATGTTACCTTCATCATCGACGACCGTGTGGAACTGGTGAAAGAGGTGGGCGCCGATGGCGTGCATCTGGGCAAGAACGATATGCCGATTGCCGAGGCCCGCAAGATTCTGGGCGAAGACTTCATCATCGGCGGTACGGCAAACACCTTCGAGGATGTGAAAGCTCACTATGAGGCTGGTGCCGATTATATCGGTTGCGGTCCGTTCCGCTTCACCACTACCAAGGAGAAGCTCTCCCCTATCCTCGGTCTTGAAGGATATAAGGAAATCATCCAGAAGATGAAGGCAGAAGGCATCAACATCCCTATCGTTGCCATCGGAGGCATCACCAGGGAGGATATCCCCGAAATCATGAAGACGGGAGTTAACGGCATCGCACTCAGCGGCTGCATCCTCAATGCCAAGGATCCGGCATCAGAAACCCATGACATCATGGAAATGATGAAGGAATTCAGATAAGCAAACATTTAAAAATAAGAATAACAAAAAATGGAAAAATTAGTAATTGCAGGACGAGAGTTCAACTCCCGCCTCTTCCTCGGAACAGGAAAGTTCAACAACAACCAGCTCATGGCTGAAGCCATCAAGGCTTCTGAAACAGAAATGGTAACCGTTGCCATGAAGCGTATCGAACTCGAAGACAAGCAGGACGACCTGCTCTCTCATATCGTGCAGAACCCAAATATCCAGCTCCTTCCTAACACCAGTGGCGTGCGCAACGCCGAGGAGGCTGTATTCGCAGCACAGATGGCTCGTGAGGCTTTCGGAACCAACTGGCTCAAGCTCGAAATCCACCCAGACCCTCGCTACCTTCTTCCAGACTCTATCGAGACTCTGAAGGCTACCGAGAAACTGGTGAAGCTCGGTTTCGTAGTTTTGCCATATTGTCAGGCAGACCCTACACTCTGCAAGCACCTCGAAGAGGCTGGTGCTGCTACCGTGATGCCACTTGCTGCACCTATCGGTACCAACAAGGGCTTGAGAATGAAGGACTTCCTGCAGATCATTATCGAGCAGGCTACTGTTCCTGTAGTAGTAGATGCAGGTATCGGTGCACCTAGTCACGCAGCCGAGGCTATGGAGATGGGTGCCAGCGCTTGTCTGGTTAACACAGCCATCGCCGTTGCAGGTGATCCTGTAGAAATGGCTAAGGCATTCAAGGAGTCTGTGGTATGCGGTCGCCGTGCTTACGAGGCAGGTCTCGGAGCCATCAGCGATTGTGCCGAGGCAAGTTCTCCACTCACCGCATTCCTCAACGACTAATTATAACATATAGGATAAACTTTTAAAAAAAATATGCCAAACGATAAGAAAGCTTACGCCCAGAGAGAAAAGGCGTATATGCAGGGAAAACTCTTCCCACAGATCAAAGTTGGAATGACCAAGGTAAACCTCACTCCTACTGTTGTGAAGGATGAGCGCGGCATTCCTCATACAGAGCCAAATGCTCCGGTTTATATCTACGATACCAGCGGTCCTTACAGCGACCCTAACTATCAGGTAGATTTGAAGAAGGGCTTGCCAAGAATGCGCGAGCAGTGGATTATCGACCGCAACGATACCGAGCAACTCAAGGAGGTTACCAGCGAGTATGGCAAGCAGCGTCTTGCTGACCATAGCCTCGACCACCTCCGCTTCGAGCACATCCAGTTGCCTCGCCGTGCTCAGGCTGGCAAGCACATCACCCAGATGGCATACGCCAAGGCGGGCATCATCACTCCAGAGATGGAGTACGTGGCTATCCGCGAGAACATGAACTGCCAGGAGTTGGGCATCGATACCCATATCACTCCTGAGTATGTGCGTGATGAGATTGCACGCGGACGTGCCGTGCTTCCTGCCAACATCAACCACCCAGAGAGCGAACCGATGATCATCGGCCGCAACTTCCTCGTGAAGATCAATACCAACATCGGTAACTCTGCCACTACCTCCAGCATCGAGGAAGAGGTGGATAAGGCTGTATGGTCCTGCAAGTGGGGAGGCGATACCTTGATGGACCTCTCTACCGGCGACAATATCCACGAAACCCGTGAATGGATTGTGCGCAACTGCCCTGTACCGGTAGGAACCGTGCCTATCTACCAGGCTTTGGAGAAGGTAAACGGCAAGGTAGAGGATTTGAACTGGGAGGTATTCCGTGATACCCTCATTGAGCAGTGCGAGCAGGGTGTTGACTACTTCACCATCCATGCCGGCATCCGTCGTCACAACGTGCATCTCGCCGATAGCCGTCTCTGCGGTATCGTGAGCCGTGGCGGTAGTATCATGAGCAAGTGGTGTCTCTACCACGACCAGGAGAGCTTCCTCTATGAGCACTTCGACGACATCTGCGACATCGTGGCACAGTATGACGTTGCCCTCTCTTTGGGTGATGGTCTGCGCCCAGGCTGTATTGCCGATGCCAACGATGCAGCCCAGTTTGCCGAGTTGGATACCATGGGCGAACTCGTTACCCGTGCCTGGGACAAGAACGTGCAGGCATTCATCGAGGGTCCTGGTCACGTGCCATTGCAGAAGATCAAGGAGAATATGGAGCGTCAGCTCGACCACTGTCACGAGGCACCATTCTACACCCTCGGTCCATTGGTTACCGATATCGCTCCAGGTTACGACCACATCACTTCAGCCATCGGTGGCGCCCAGATAGCATGGCTCGGCACCGCAATGCTCTGCTATGTAACACCAAAGGAGCACCTCGCCTTGCCTAACAAGGAAGATGTGCGCACAGGTGTGGTAACCTATAAGATTGCCGCTCATGCAGCCGATTTGGCAAAGGGTCATCCAGGTGCAACCATCCGCGACAACGCCCTCTCCAAGGCCCGTTTCGAGTTCCGCTGGAGAGACCAGTTCCACCTCTCACTCGACCCAGAGCTCGCCTTGAAGTATTTCGAGGAGGCAGGTCATACAGACGGTGAGTACTGCACCATGTGTGGTCCAAACTTCTGCGCTGCCAAGTTGACACACGATTTGAGAAAGTTTAAAAAGTAAGAAAATGTTTTCAGACGAATTAAAGAATATCAGTTGGGAGGAGACCACGGAGCGCATTGCTCGAATGACCGATAACGATGTGCGCCGTGCCCTCGCCAAGGACCATTGTGATGTGAACGACTTCATGGCGCTGATTTCACCGGCAGCCGAGCCATACCTGGAGGTAATGGCGCGTCTTTCCCGCAAATATACCGAGGAGCGCTTCGGCAAGACCATGTCGATGTTCATTCCTCTCTACATCACCAATTCATGCTCTAACTCCTGCGTGTATTGCGGTTTCCATCGTGAGAATCCGATGGCCCGCACCATCCTCACCCCAGAGCAGATTGAGAACGAGTACAAGGCAATCAAGCAGTTGGCTCCATTCGAGAACATCCTTCTCGTAACGGGCGAGAACCCGGCAAAGGCTGGCACCCCTTATCTTGCCAAGGCCATCGACATCGCCAAGAAGTATTTCTCCAACGTGAAGATTGAGGTGATGCCGCTCTCTACAGAGGATTACAAGACTCTCGCCGACCATGGTATGAACGGCGTAATCTGTTTCCAGGAAACCTACAACCACGAGCACTACAAGCTCTACCACCCACGTGGCATGAAGAGCAAGTTTGAGTGGCGCTGCGATGGTTTCGACCGCATGGGTATGGCAGGCGTTCACTCCATCGGTATGGGTGTGCTCATCGGACTGGAGAAGGAGTGGCGCACGGATGTAGTGATGATGGCTCATCACCTGCGCTACCTGCAGAAGCATTACTGGAAGACCAAGTACAGCGTGAACTTCCCTCGTATGCGCCCTGCCCAGAATGAAGGTTTCCAGCCAAACTGCTTCATGACCGACAAGCAGTTGGCACAGGCTACTTTCGCCATGCGTATCTTCGACCACGATGTAGATATCTCCTACTCTACCCGTGAGCCAGCCTACATCCGTGACAACATGGCAACACTGGGTGTCACCACCATGTCGGCAGAATCAAAGGTAAATCCTGGCGGTTACCATACTTATCCTCAGGCATTGGAGCAGTTCACCGTAAGCGATGAGCGTACCGCCAAGGTCATCAATGCGAGATTGAAGGAATTGGGCAGAGAGCCAGTATGGAAGGATTGGGATGCCTCATTCGATTTGTTTGGAAACATCGCAAACGGATAAGATTAACGTATGATAAACGTATGATAAGCATATAGATATAAAAAAGCGCCTTGAATGATTTCAAGACGCTTTTTTTATATCTGTTTTTTATATCTGTTTTTAAAAGACTTATTCCTTCAACCATCCCCCAATCAGGTCGATGATTTCCTGTCTGTTAGGCTCAGGGAACGACAGGATGCGGGTGAGATGCGAACCGCCATGACACATATAGACATGCAGGTTCTTCTTGTTCTTGGTGAAAGGCAAACCATAGATGCCCGATGCACCCCATGGGTCGATGTCACCATAAATATACACCATTTTCGGATCGTTCTTGGTCAGGAAATCCACGGTATAATTGTAAAGCTTTGGCGAGAACTCCACGTTCTCGGCACCCTTTGGCACCATCAGCTTCTTCAGATAACCCTTTGCCGACTTGATGCTCAGGTATCTCTTGAATGGCTTGGTGTAATAACCGTAATAGCCCAACTCCCTGGCAGCCTGCACATCAAACGGAGAGGTGGCGTTGTAGTTGGTGAAATACTCCGGCTCACACATGTTGATCCAGTATTTAAACACCTGGTCGTCGGTGGTATCATTCGTAGGAATCTTCTTGATATCCTCACCCCACTGCCAGAAGGCGAAGGCATACTCAAACACCGAGTAATCAAAAATCTCGGCGATAGGCGCATTGAAGCGATACTGCTTCTCGCTGCAGTACTTCTCGAACATCGGCAGCAGCGCAGCCTTGCGCTTGAAGAGCAGCAGCTGAAAGTTGAGCACCTTCTGTCGGTTCTCCTTGGTAGAAACCTCCTCCTGCAGGAACTTCTCGTGTCTGCCATCCTCCACGCCCTTGTTCAGTGGCGCTACGTAAGGCACGGAAATATCCACATCATTCGGGAAGTAAGCGCGATAGAACATCGTGGTCTGTCCGCCCTTGCTGATACCCGTGGCAATCCACTTGCCCTTGTACATCGCATGCAGAGTCTGGTTTACGTGGTGCAGATCGTAGAGCGAGTTCTCCACGGTGAGGTAATCCCAGTTGCAAGGCTTCGGCATCGACTTGTCGAAATAGCGGTACTCCACGGTGATGATGTTGGTATCGAAGAGCTTGGAAAGTTCCTCGATGTATCCCTCGCGCAATGCATACTTGGCGTTGTAGCCTTCTGTTACGAGCACAGTAGGACGGTCGAATCCTCTGTGGCAGAGTATCACTCGCTGCTCAAAACTGCCCTTGGAAGCATCCTTGGCATCCAGTTGCTGCTTGATGAAGAACACATATTTTTCAGGGAAATGCGTACTTTTCAGCGTTTCCACGTCACTCACACCAGGCAGCGTCGCCAACAGCTTGCCCGCCTCTCCCAGTTCTGCCGCCAGCATCTGCAAAGGCAGGATGAAGAGCAGCAGCATCAATTTCAAGAATCTCAATTTCAATTTCATTTTCGTCTCTCTTTTATGTTTTCTCTTTTTAAACTTTCGTTGGTAATCTCCACATATTTCAAATATTATGCAAAGGTAAGGATTTATTTTCATCCGGCAAAGAGAAACGACATCTTATTAGCATTTTTACGATAAATTCCTGTTATTATGATAATTTCCCGTTATTCCCGCTATTACGATAAATTCCCGTTATTACGAGGATAATCAAGACTATTGGCTCCATTCTCATGTCTTCCCTTCAACCTTCTATATTCCGTAGGCGAATATCCCAGATGGGCCTTCACGTATTTGCCGAAGAAGGAAAGATTAGGGAAATCCAGATAGGCACAGATTTCCTTGATGCTCATATCGGAATGTGAGAGAAGGCGGTTGATGTCTTCTACCGTATATTCCGTAATCCAGTCATTGGCTGTCTTGCCACTGTTGCTCTTACAGACATCCGAGAGGTATTTGCTGGTAATACACAGTTTCGTACTGTAGTATTCCAGTTTCCTTGGTTTTACTTCCATGGAAGTCAGCAGGTCGATGAATTGCTTGAAGAGCAGACTGCCTCTCGACATGTGGAGAGATTCCCTCTGCGGAGTAACCTGCTCGATGATGCTCAGCAGACAGAACAGGAAGGAACTGACCAGACTGCCCACAATCTGCTTCTTGTACTTGGTATCTGCTTTTACCAGCTGCTCAGCCAGCAAGGCATGATACTTCTCGAAAGTCTTCATGCTCGACTCATCAATATGAATGATAGGCTGGTTCTTCAGGTAGAAAGAGATATCTACCACATCACCGATATGCAGCATACTGCGGGCTATCTGAGAAGAGAGACAGACCGCCTTCGCCGTAAAGTCGATGCTGAACAGGCAATCGTTCATGATAGTATTAGGCTGGCAGATGATAATATCATTGGAAGAGGCAGTAGCTTCTTCCTTATTCGTCCGCATAGCCACGCGTCCCTGCTTGATGACGATAATCAGCAGGAAATCCACCTTGATGGCCTGCAGCTTAGAGAAGTTGCGCAGGTCATCAATGATAACGACATCATTATCAGCATAGCCAACAAACTCCACGTTTGTCAACTGCTCCATGTCCCTTATATCTATTTTTTCAAAATTTGCCATATTGCGATGTTTTTGCTGGCAAATTTAGCAAAAAAAAGCCACATCTAGTAGTTTAAACTGAAGAATTATTGTTCTTTTAGATAACTACTCGCTCAAAAGACCGGTAAATCCGACAATTAGAACACCGCAGAGTGTTCTATTTGTAGTAATTTTGCCACGTCAATTATAAAAAAGAAAGAAAAGAATGAAGAAAAAAGTATTAATGCTTGGATTGTTGTCGCTTGCGCTGATTGATGCACATGCCGCAGGCAACTCCTGGTCACTCGACTCGCTGAGAGCCAAAGCCATCAGCAACAACAAGGCACTCCTTATGGCAGGTCAGAAAAAGGTAGCAGCTTCTTACACCCGTAAATCTGCCGCCACCAACTACCTGCCGAAGGTTTCAGCCACAGGTGCATATATGTACACAAGCCGCGAGCTTTCCTTGCTGAGCGATGAGCAGAAAACCTCCTTGTCTAATATAGGAACAGGACTTTCCGCTGTGGTTCCCAATCTCGCCCCGATGAGTTCTGCCATCAACACCGCCGGACAGGGAGTAGTAGATGCCCTGCATACCGACACCCGCAATGCAGGCGTAGTGGCGGTGATGCTGACCCAACCTATCTATATGGGTGGCAAGATCAGAGCCTACAACAAGATTACCCAATATGCCGAAGAGGCTGCTGGAACCCTGTACGACAAGGAGTTGCAGGATATCATTGTAGATGTAGATGAAGCCTACTGGAATCTGGTGGCACTATACAGCAAGAAGAAACTTGCCGAGGGCTACAAGGCGCTGGTTGACAAACTGGAAGGCGATGTAGAGAAACTGGTGAAGGAAGGCATGGCTACCAAGGCCGACCTGCTGAGCGTGAAGGTAAAGGTGAACGAAGCCGGCGTATCGCTCATCCAGGTAAACAACGGCATTGAACTCTCAAGAATGAATCTCTGCCGAATCTGTGGACTCGCAATGAACGAACCCGTAGAAGTGGAGGATGCCATCGACGAGAAAAATCAGAATGCCAACATCATGGGGCAGGTAGATATGGTCAGTTCAAAGACTGACAACCTGGTGCAGCAGGCTGAAAGCAACCGCAAGGAACTGCAGGCCCTGGGACTCCAGAACCGGATCTACGAAGAGAAGATCAATCTGGCACGTGCCGAATATCTGCCTAAGGTGGCGCTGATGGGAGGCTATCTAGCCAGCAACCCTTCGGTGTTCAACAGCTTCGAGCGCAAGCTGAAAGGCATGTGGAACGTGGGCATCACCCTGAATGTACCCATCCTTACCTGGGGCGACCGATCCTACAAGGTGAAAAGTGCCAAGGCAGAAGCCCTGATGCACCGGTATGAAACCGAAGAGGTGAAGGAAAAGATAGAATTGCAGGTGAACCAATGCCGACAGAAACTGCAGGAGAGCATGGAGCGATACCAGACCACCCTGCGCAGCGTGGACGAGGCTGAAGAAAACCTGCGCTATGCCAACCTGGGAATGAAGGAAGGCGTGATTACGCTGAGCAATGTGATGGAAGCACAGACGGCATGGCTGAAAGCCAAATCGGAATGGGTAAACGCACAGGTGGATGTACGCCTTGCCAACCTCTATCTGAGAAAGGCCGTAGGTTCCATCGACACCCATATATAATATATGAGGTATATATATAATGTATAACAACATGAATGTTTAATCAGAAAATACTCAGAAATGAAAAAGAATAGAATCATAACCAGTGTTTTGGCAATGGCCCTGGTGCTCATTGCTGTCATGATCGTCGTCATCACAGTAGGACTGTTTAAGACCACCAAGGAAGAAACCCTGGAAGGACAGGCAGAAACCACCGACTACCGACTTTCTTCCAAGGTACCTTCACGCGTGTTGGAACTGAGAGTGAAGGAAGGCGACTTTGTTCACAAGGGAGATACACTCGTGGTACTCGAAGCACCGGATGTGGAAGCCAAGCTCTCGCAGGCTACAGCTGCCTACGATGCAGCCAAGGCTATGGAAGACAAGGTATATAGCGGTGCCCGACAGGAGGAAATACAGGCAGCATACGAGATGTGGCAGAAGTCTATAGCAGCCGTAGATGTTACCCACAAGACCTACAACCGCGTGCAGCGCCTCTTTGACAGCGGCGTGATGGCTGAGCAGAAACGCGACGAGGCGAAGGCGCAATACGATGCAGCCATCGCCACCGAGAAAGCAGCCAAGGCTAAATACGACATGGCGGTAAACGGAGCACGAAAAGAAGAGAAGTCGATGGCACAGGCACAGGCAAACCGCGCCAAGGGAGCCATTGCCGAAGTACATTCCTACATCAAGGAGACGGTGCTGACAGCCACAGCCGACGGAATGGTAACCGAAATATTCCCAGAGGTAGGCGAACTGGTGGGCACTGGTGCACCCATCATGAATGTATCAGTAGTAAAAGATGTATGGTTCGTCTTCAATATCCGTGAAGACAAGCTGAAGGGCTATTCCATCGGCACCCAGGCAGAGGTATATGTTCCAGCCGTGGACAAGACCATCCCTGTGCGCATCACCCAGATGAAGGACGTAGGCTCCTTTGCCGTATGGAAAGCCACCAAGGCTCTCGATGATCTCGACCTGAAGACCTTCGAGGTTCAGGCTCACCCATTGCAGCCAGTAAGCAACATCATGTCGGGTATGTCGGCAGTATTGAAAAAATCATCCTCTGCCACCAGCGAAGCCCCAAAGAACAACAGCAAATAATCAACAATCATCATGAACATCATTAGCAAGACTATCAGAAGGCTCGCCATGATAGGCAAAAGAGAACTGAAGATGTATTCGCATCGCCCACTCTTCCTCTTCTGCATGATCATTGCGCCGCTGTTCTGTCTCATATTCCTCACCTCACTGATGGATGCCGGCCTGCCTACCAAGATGCCAGCAGCGATGGTGGATGAAGATGATACCCACATCACCCATACCATCACCCGCATACTCGGCTCGATGGAGGGCGTGAAGATCATCCGCCACTATCCTACCTTCGGCGAGGCAAGAGAAGCCATGCAGCGGGGAGAAATCTATGCCTTCTTCTATCTTCCCAAGAAGACCACTGAGAAGGCTCTGGCAAACCGCCAGCCCCGCATCTCGTTCTATACCAACGAGTGCTATTATGTGCCGGGTAATCTGCTGATGCGCGACATGCGCTATGCTTCAGAGCTTACAGGTCTAGCCCTGACCCGGGAATCGCTCTATGCCCACGGCATGAACCCACGACAGGCGATGGGCGTGATACAACCCATCAAGATAGAGACACATCCGCTCAACAACCCTTACCTTGATTATGCAGTATATCTCAACAATATGCTCATCCCCGGAATCTTCATCCTCCTGGTGATGCTCTCGGCAGCCTACACCATCGGACTGGAATGGAAACGCGATACGCAGCTTGTACTCTATCGAATATCGGGCAACTCTCCGCTCACCGCCCTCATGGGAAAACTCTTGCCGCAAACCCTGGTATTCTGGCTCATCTATATCCTCTATGCCGTATATTTCTACCGCTATCTGCAATATCCATGCAACAGCGGCATCATGGCGATGATAGGCGTGGGCATGCTCACGGTACTGGGAGCACAGGGATTTGCCACCTTCCTCTTCGGGGTGAGCGGACAGATGCGACTCTCCATGTGCCTCTGCTCGCTCTGGGGCATCCTTTCGTTCTCGCTGGCAGGTTTCACCTATCCGGTAACGGCGATGGACCCTATCCTGCAGAAGCTCAGCGTTCTCTTTCCTCTGCGCCACTATTATCTGCTGTATGTCAACCAGGCACTCAACGGGTATAGCATCGCATACGCCTGGCATAGCGTGCTGGCACTGGCGATATTCGCCCTGCTGCCACTGCTCACGCTGCACCACTATCGCAGTTTATTCACCAAAGTTAAGTACATACCATAATGACAAAGTCTATCATAAATATCATACAGATTTGGATGACGGAGCTGAAGGAAATCATGCACGACAAGGGCATTATGATTTTCATCCTCTTCGTGCCGCTGTGCTATCCGCTACTCTACTCCTACGTCTATACCAACGAGGTGGTGCGCGAAGTGCCGTTTGCCGTGATTGATGACTGCAACAGCAGCATGAGCCGTGAGTTCATCCGCAAGATGGATGCCACGCCCGAAGCCCACATGGCTGCCCACTGCAACGATGTGAGCGAAGCCCACCAGCTGCTGATGGAAAGGAAGATTTATGGCGTGGTGCGCATCCCCAAGAATTTCAATCTTGATATCAGCAGAGGCGAACAGACCACCGTAGGACTGTATTGCGACATGAGTTCGCTGCTCTATTACAAGGCGCTGCTCCTTGCCGCCAACAATGTTTCGCTGGATATGAACCGCGACATCAAGGTGGAAAAGCATCTGCATCCGATGACCCGGCAGGATGAGGAGATAGCCCGAATGCCGATAGAATACGACTACATCAGTCTCTTCAACCCGCAGAGCGGTTTTGCCGCCTTCCTGATACCACCGGTGCTGATGCTTATCCTGCAGCAGACGCTGTTTCTGGGCATCGGCATGTCGATGGGAAACCAGCGCGAGAAATGCCTCGCCCGCATGCTGCCTAAGCGCAAGTGTACAGAAGACCGGTGGATATCGTCCTGGGTAAAGCCATCTTCTACTTCATCCTCTATCTGCTGATGGCGATATATGCCTATGCCGCCGTAACCCGTTGGTTCAGCCTGCCGAATGTGGGTAACTATTTCGTGTTCCTGAGGTTCATCATTCCTTACATCCTTGCCTGCATCTTCATGGCGATGGTGCTGTCGGTACTGGTTTACCGGAGGGAAGACTGCATCATGCTGTTCGTCTTCCTTTCGGTGCCCTTGCTATTCATGTCGGGCATTTCGTGGCCGGGTTCAGAGATACCAAAGTTCTGGAAGTATGTATCCTGGCTCTTCCCTTCAACGTTTGGCATGAACGGCTACCTGCGCATCATGGGCACGGGGGCATCCATCGAGGATATTCATCATGAATATGTTGGTTTGTGGTGCCAGGTGGGTGTGTATGGCATCCTTGCCTGCATCATGTACCGCCTGCGCCTGAAAGCCATCGTCAAGCGGCTTTCATCTGCCAAGAACAGACAGAAGATGTATCAGGAGGAATAACTCCGTAAGATTGTATCCGAAACATACTACTGACACTATATAAAGAAATCTTTTTTGTAATGCACAATTGCCCCTCACCAGCCCAACTTTGTTTTTTTTCATCCTTTCAAAGCGGCTGGTGAGTTTTTGTTTTATCTTATTTTCGGATTATACATTCACTTCATCTTTATTTTATCTAACATTATCTTGATAATTCCAAAAATATTTTGTATTTTTGCATGCGAATTCAAATTTCAGAGAACAAGAAATCAGAATATAGAAAACAAGAAATCAAACAAATAGAAATATATGGCTAACTTACAACAATCAACATCCCGTTTTTCGGATACCAAACCCCATTATGCCCTGCTCGACGGATTGCGAGGGGTGGCAGCATTGCTCGTGGTGTGGTATCATGTGTTCGAGGCTACCAGTTTGCATCCGGCTCAGCCATCATCCAGGAAATCAACCACGGCTATCTGGCGGTTGACTTCTTCTTCATCCTTTCCGGTTTTGTCATCGGCTACGCATACGACGACCGTTGGGGAAAGACATTGACACTGGGAAAATTCTTCAAGCGCCGCCTCATCCGCCTGCATCCGATGGTAGTGATGGGTGCCTTGATAGGACTCGTAATGTTCATCCTTCAGGGGGCAGTGACCTGGAACGGCACACCGGCTTCGGTACCGGCGATGATGATAGCCCTGCTCTGCGCCATGCTGATGATTCCCGCCCTGCCAGGTTGCGGATACGAAGTAAGAGGCAATGGCGAAATGTTTCCGCTCAACGGCCCCGCCTGGTCGCTCTTCTTCGAGTACATCGGCAACATCCTCTATGCCCTTTTCATCCGGCGACTCTCCACCAGGGCATTGGCGATACTCGCCGGAATCTTATCCATCCTTCTGCTTTGGTTCACGGCTACGGATGTTTGCGGATATGGCATGTTTGGTGTGGGCTGGACGCTGGATGGTCTCAACTTCTGGGGTGGACTTCTGCGCATGCTCTGCCCGTTTACGATAGGAATGCTGCTGTCCCGTGTTTTCCATCGCATCCAGTTCAAGGTAAGGGGTGCGTTCTGGATCAGTTCCATCATTCTTCTCCTGCTCTTCCACGTACCTTATATAGAGAGTACGGTTGGCGGCAGTAGTGTGGACAGCGCTGATGGCATCATGGAGAATGGCATCATGCTGAATGGTGTTTTCGAAGCAGTGTGCATCATTCTGATTTTTCCGGCGATAGTATGGCTGGGAGCGAGCGGGACAACAACCGACCGTTTCAGTACCCGCGTCTGCACGTTCCTGGGCGACATCTCCTTCCCGCTCTACATCGTGCACTATCCGTTTATGTATTACTTCTATTCGTGGCTCATCGAGAAGCAACTCTTCACGCTTGGTGAAACCTGGCCCGAGGCGCTCATCACCTGTGCGGTTTCGATAGCAGCCGCCTGGCTCTGTCTGAAGTTCTACGACCTGCCAGTGCGCAGATGGCTGGCGAAGAAATAAAGATTCGCCACCTTTTTTATATTATCCCCCATTTTTTCTTGCGAAATCAAAATATTCGTCGTATCTTTGCAGAAAGAATGTGTAGAAAGATGGCTGGCTCGCAAAAAGCTATCCTGAAAACATAGGAGACCAGATTATGACAGATACAGAAATGAACGATAGAAGATTGCCGGTAGGTATCCAGTCTTTTGAGGTTATCAGAAAGGATGGTTATCTTTATGTTGACAAGACAGATATCATCTGGAATCTTGTCAACAGGGGAAAAAAGTATAATTACCTGATCCGACCACGCCGCTTCGGTAAGTCGATTCTCGTGGATACACTTCGGGCTTACTTCGAAGGTAAAAAGGAACTCTTCGCAGGATTGAAGGTGATGGAGCTGGAGAAAGAATGGACCTGCTATCCCGTCATTCGACTCGATATGAGTTGCGGAGGAGCTACACCAGAAGAACTCAACTCCTATCTCGATGACGCCTTCTATAAACTTGAACAGAAGTATGAGGTAGCCGTGCGCCCAGAGGCTTCCCTTGCCGTCCGCTTCCAGAACATCATCGAAACGATGTTTCAAAAGACAGGAAAACAGGCGGTTATCCTCATCGATGAGTATGATTCTCCATTGCAGCATTCTTGGAAGACTCCTCAGCATGATGCCTGCACAGCCATCTACAAGTCCGTGTTTGCCGTCTTGAAAAAAGAGGACGAGCACGAGCGTTTCGTCTTCATCACGGGCATCACCAAGTTCACTCAGATTTCTCTCTTCTCTGTTCTCAATAATCTGAGCAACATCAGTTTTGATGCACCCTACGCCACCATCTGCGGCATTTCGAAACAGGAAGTTGCCGACAACTTCATGCCGGAAATTGAGGCAATGGGAGAAGAAAATGGATGGACTCCAGAGGAGACGCTGAAGCAGCTCACGGCGTTTTACGACGGATATCATTTCTGTCATGAAAATATGATTGACATCTTCAATCCGTTCAGCCTCATCAATGCCCTGGAGGATAGGAAATTGAGAAATTACTGGGCCTCATCTGGAGCAACCTCGTTGCTTCCTAAGTTTGTAGATGATATGGAAATACGCTTGAATGATTTTGATCATTGTGCCTTGTTAAGCTCTATAATAGAATCGTCAGATGTAACAGGTGGTGGACCAGAACTGTTTCTTTATCAGTCTGGCTATCTCACAATAAAGGGATACATGAACGGAACTTACCTCCTTGGTATTCCAAACTTCGAGGTAAGACAGGCTCTGAATGAAATAGTTTTGCCAACCCTTTCCATGCGTAAGGGTAATGACATTCAGTCACCACAAGCATTTCTGAATCTTTACCTGAACATGGGAAATCTACCAGAAGCAATGAAGTGTCTGAAAGCCCTTGTTGCGGATGTACCATACAGCAACAAGAAGCTTGCAAGCATGGATATGGAAGAACGTTACCGTCTGATTCTGAGTACAATTTTCAATGCCATTGGCTGTAGAGTGGAAGTTGAGAGAATGCTGGCCACTGGCAGGATTGATATGATTGTGGAGGTTCCAACCTTCATCTACGTCCTGGAGCTGAAGCTATCGAACAATGGCGGCATTTCTGCTGCCGAGAGCCAGATAAAGGAAAAGAGTTACACCGAGCCCTTCAAGGCCGACAAGCGCAAGGTCATCGCCCTGGCCGTGGAACTCGATGAAACAGGCAAGGGATTGATAGATTGGAAAGAAGTGGATGAGTCTTTGTAAAATACAACTTCAAACAAACATCCCGCCAGGTGTCCTACCGGATTCAAAATCCATTGGGACACCTGGCGGGTTCTTTTGTTTATCATAAAGACTAATGATAATCCTTTCTTTCTATCCTCCTGGCTCGCAGGTTCAGCTTACGAGGATCTTGGCGCAAATCCCAGAGATCCACCAGCCAGAGGATATCTTCCTTTTCATTATAAAATAGATAATCTTGAAGTTCTTCATGATGATGGCACCACGATACTTTCTCCATTTCTGCAGTTCAGGCACAAACGGATAACTCTCAGGCATCATTTTCAACCGATGCATGATACGAGATATCTGCTCTTGCCATCTCCCAACCGTCTTCTTTCCAAACTCTTCTAATGCAAAAACAAGACATTTCTGAAATTCCTGCATGAAGACCTCATCCTGTCTTACAACCATCCTGGAATCGTTTTACGTAAATGAGCATTAAATTCCTCCCACGACATTCCATAGTTCGGGTCATCCAAGTGCTTGTCTATTTCTGCGCAATGCTCCATCACCTGCTCCAGCGAGCGCCCCATAGGATAGGAATCAGTGTCGTAAGCCTCATCCCATGATACTGATGATGCAGATGATACTGATGATGCTGCCGAACGATAGGCAGGCGATGGCTCACAGACCTTATCCCCTGCAATCTTCAATTCCTCGATATGATATTTCTTTTCCTCCATAATTCTTTCGTTTTTAAAGTTCTACATTGCTTTCTTCCACCTTCCGGATGATTCCGAACCCTCTATTAATCCGATTCCGCATCCTTCAAGTGGCAAAGGTACGAAGAAATATTGAAAATTACAAGCATTTATGCCTTAAAATACAAAAAATAGTCTGATTTAGAATTAAAAGTCATTTTTGGATAAATAATTCAAAAAAAAATGTAACTTTGCACTAAACTTGCAAAGAAGAGCTGATTTTTCTAGATACATATTCAAGAATAAAAGAAGCTTATATCACGCAAAGACAATTGTGAGTACATCATTAAAACATCGAAGATTCATGCAATTTAGATTAGAAAACCCAGAACATCAAAAGATTGCCATTCATAGCGTAGTGGAAGTCTTTAGAGGTATGGAGAAGAATACATATGACAATTCTACAGACGAAGACATTAGGGCGAACTATTGCTCATTGCCTCCGAAAGAATTGTATGCCAACATCCAAAGAATCATTGAAGAGAACCATATTTCCCAGAGTAATGCAAACCTGCAAGAATCGCAAGATGCATGCATCGAAATGGAAACAGGTACAGGAAAGACGCTTACTTATATCCAAACTGCATACGAACTATACAAAGAATATGGACTCACAAAGTTCATAGTATTAGTTCCGTCTGTTCCTATCAGACAAGGGGTTATAGATACCTTCTACAACTTTAAGGAACAATTGGAAGAAAGATACGAAGCCTCACTGAATGCATTTGTTTACGATAGCTCTAAATTGAGTTATCTAAGAGACTTTATCACTGCAGAAACTCCTCAGTTGATGATAATGACCATGGCTTCATTCAATTCTGAAGATAAGATTCTTAATCAAGCTGTACGTGAAGACTTGTTTAATAACAAGCCTCATATTGAAGCTGTGGGCAGAACCCATCCTATCATCTTTATGGATGAACCACAAGAAGGAATGGACACAGACAATTCCAAGGAGTGGCTTTCAAAGTTGCATCCATTGTTCAAGTTTCGTTATTCTGCAACCCATGCAGTAAAAATGAATATGCTTTATCAACTCACGCCTAACGATAGCTATCGTCTTGGACTTGTCAAGAAGATAGAAGTGCTCACCGTGACGGAGAAAAACGATGAAGCAACCTTGAAAATTGAGATCAGCGATGTGCAAGAAACAAAAGGCGAACCAAAAATTAAGTTGAAACTGTGGAGATTCAATAAGTCAAAGGAAAACTTCCTGTTCAAGGATTCGAATTTCCTTAAAAAAGGAGATAATCTGGCTGTAAAATCAGGAAATGATTCCTATACAGACTTTACTATCAGCCGCATCTATAAGAAGATGAGTACAAGAAAGTGGACTGTGGAGTTTACCAACGGAACAAGTATTACGCAAGGGAATTCTTCAGCCAATAAGGAACAGATTTGGGCATTACAACTAGAATGGCTTATTCGTCGCCACTTTGAGAACCGACTTCGCCTACGCCCCCAAGGTATCAAGAATCTATCTCTCATATTCATAGATAGGGTGGCAAACTATATGAGCACCACCAATCCTGTTATCAAGAATATATTCGAAGAGCAATTTACCAAAGTGTATGCGGAGTTTCATAATGGCGTATCTCCTTCAAAGGAACAAATCAAGGCAGTACAGGGATTCTACTTTGCCAAAACCACACAAGGAGAATACACGGATAATGAGAGAACCAATAAAGACAATAAGGACATTTACGACCAGATACTGCATAACAAACAACTGCTATTGTCATTCGATAGTCCTATAGAGTTTATATTCTCTCATTCAGCACTTGGCGTGGGATGGGATAATCCAAATGTATTCGGAATAGCTACTCTCAACGAAAGCTACTCAGAAAACAAAAAAAGACAAGAGATAGGCCGTGGTCTTCGAATTTGTGTGAACCAACAAGGTAAGCGCATCTATGACCCTGAAGATGCACAGGATGATAAAATCATCAACCAGCTCACAGTAGTTCCAAACGAAACTTATGAAACTTTCGCTCGCAGCTATCAGAACGAGAATGAGAAGGCTTTCGGCACCAAGGATGCATCTGCCAAGTTGAAGCATACTCATAAAGGAATGCACAAGAACAGAGTAACATTCACACTGAAAAAGGACGAGTCCTTCAATAGCATGTTCCGCCGTTTTTGGAATGTCATTGCTAAGAAGACAACCTATCGTGTACATTTCGATGAAGATGCTATCATCCGCCGTTCTATAGAAGCGCTGAGCGAGATAAGTATCGGTGATTATAAAGCGGAGGTGGCTAGCTATAGAGTGAACAATATCGAAGATCTGTCTCGCGAATACGTCGGATCGGAAGATTACAAATTGCATGGCCGTTTTACTCCACAGGATTTACTTGAAGATTTGAGCGAGAAGACTGGTTTATGCTACAATTCGGTACTGCAGATTCTACTTGGTATCACCAACAAAGAACAATACTTAAAGAATCCGCCTGTATATATGGAACAGGCAGTATTCAAAATCAAGCAGATTCAGTTGGAAGAGTTAACCAGATGCGTAGAATACTCACCTACCGATGAGCATTTTCCTTTCAACTTTGAGGATTTTACAAAAGACGGATGTGAGAATTACGTCTCTACTCCTAATCATGGAGTATGGGACAAGACTCTATATGACAGTACACTCGAACGAGATTTCGCAGCAGACGCAGACAAAGAAAACTCAGACGTCGTGTGCTTCCTGAAATTCCCTTCATGGTACAAGATTCCGACCCCAATAGGTTCTTACAATCCTGACTTTGGAGTGGTATTGAAACGAGTATCATTAAAAGATACAAACGACAAGCGGGAGTTTTACTTCGTTGTGGAGATAAAGGGAACGAACGACATTACTGACACCAAAGCCCTTTCACCTCACGAAGTAGCTAGAATAAAATGCGCCATCAAGCACTTCCGCTCAATAGGCATCGAGGCATATTATAAAGCTCCTATTCGTGAATACAAAACATTTAAGTCGCAAGCCGACCAAACTATAAATACAGATAAAGAAAATGGAAACATATAAAGAACATATCACCCTATCACCCGACATGAACGAGGAACGACTCAGCAAACTGCGTGAGTTGTTCCCAGACTGGTTTACACAGGAGGGATATCTCGACATTAACGAGGTGAAAAAGGCAGTGAACCCAAATAGTGTAGAAGAAACAGAGCGTTACGAGTTCCGCTGGTTTGGCAAATCAGCGGCAAAACGCAACGCTTTCACCCCAACACGTGCCACATTACACTATGATGAGAAGCGAAGCGTAAATGCAGAGTCTACCGAGAATATCATCATTGAAGGTGAAAACCTCGACGTGCTCAAAGTACTGACTTCCAACTACAGAAATAAGGTGAAGTGTATCTATATTGATCCACCATATAATACAGGAGAAGACAGAATTTATAAAGATAATTATTACGAGAGTAAAGAACAATACTGGGAAAGAAGCGAACACGGTACAAACATTGATACTAATTCTAATACAGAAGGTCGTTATCATAGCAGTTGGTTAGACTTAATGTATAGTCGTCTTTTAATTGCTCGCAATTTATTAAAAGAAGATGGTGTCATATTCATATCTATTGATGATCACGAAATACATCATCTTCATAAACTATGCGATGAAATATTCTTTGAAGAAAATTTTGTGGCAAATATTGTATGGCAAAAACGTACTTCCCTGATGCAAGATGCAATCTTGGTCCAGCCCATGATTATATATTAGTTTATGCCAAAAATATCGAGAAACTAAAACCAACATTAAACAAGATTGAATTAACAGAGGAAAGAGCGTCTGAATATAAGAATCCTGATAATGATCCTCGTGGAAAATGGGCTTCGGTTGACATCACAGGGCAAACAGGTCATGCAACCGAATCACAATTCTATACAATTACCACTCCTGCAGGAATAGAGTATACACCACCGATAGGAAGATGTTGGGCTTTATCTAAAGAAACGTTTAATGATTTAGTAAAGGACAATCGAATTTGGTTCGGTGCTGATGGTACTTCTCGTCCTCGTAAAAAGAACTTTTTGTCAGAAGTGGATGGAGTCAATGCTTGGACTTGGTGGACAAACAAGGAAGTCGGTCATAACCAAGAAGCTGCCAAAGAATTAAAAGAATTGTTAGGTGCTGCTGATATTTTCGACAATCCGAAACCAACAAAACTGTTAAGCAAAATTTTTGAAATTGCAACAAAAGAAAATGATATCATTCTGGATTTCTTTGCAGGTTCTGGTACAACGGGACACTCGGTGGTTAAGCTAAACAACCAACAATTAGCTCACAGAAAATTCATCCTTGTACAAATCCCAGAATTCACAGATAAAAAATCTCCAGCTTATAAAGCTGGCTACAAGACCATCAGCGAAATAACCATTGCCCGAAATAAAGCTGTGGTTGAAAGATATCAGAAAGAAAGCGAAGGTAAAATCCTTGACGAGGAATACAAGCAGCAGCTCAACCAGTTAGGCTTCAAGGTCTTCACCCTGTCAAAGTCAAGTTTCCCAAGAACAGACTTTACACCTGACCCAACAAAGAACGAGGAAGAGAATCTTGCCCTTTTCCATAATTACATCAAGGAAAAAGAGAGCCAGCTTACACTCGTGTTTAATGAAGAGGAACTGATAACAGAAATACTTATCAAACAAGGCTTCATGCTTACCTATAAACTGGAAAAGCAAGCCAGCTTTACCCAAAACACAGTTTATTGGGCAACAGATGGAAAAAAGGAGGCCTATATTACTGTAGATGCAAATCTCAACGATGAAACAGTAGAATACTTTATGCAGCATACTGATAAGAAGTTCATCTGCATTGAACGTGCTCTAGATACAACAAAGAAGTTTAACCTCAAAGAAAAAATGCAAGAGAAATTCTTTGCTTTCTAAATATTCATCGTATCTTTGCAGAAAGATTCAGTTACAAAAAGAAGCATTATGGACAAGCAGATCAATGAACTCCTAGAGGTTCTGAAAGAATACCAGGAGCTGGGAATATCTGAGCAGATAGACTATCAGAAGTTCTATCTCTACTCTATCATCACCCACTCTACCGCCATCGAAGGCTCCACCGTGACCGAGATTGAGAACCAGCTTCTCTTCGACGAAGGTATCACGGCTAAAGGCAAACCGATGGTGGAACAACTCATGAACCTCGACCTGAAGAGAGCTTACGAGCAATCCATCAGATGGGCAAGAGAACATAAGCCATTCACAGTGGAAATGCTCAAGAACCTCTCCGCACTGGTAATGAGAAATACGGGCAGCCATTACAGTACATTGATGGGCGAATTCGACTCATCAAAGGGTGACCTGCGCCTTGTTGGCGTTACGGCAGGAGCAGGTGGCCGCTCCTACATGGACTACCGCAAAGTTCCGATGAAACTGGAAGAACTCTGCAACCACATCAACCAGCGGAGAGAAGCGCTCATCAAAAGCCCCAATGCCATAGATGCCTACCTGCTGAGCTTCGATGCCCACAACATTCTCGTTACTATTCACCCATGGTAGATGGCAACGGCAGAATGTCGCGCCTCATCATGAATCACCTGCAGTTTGAATTCGGACTGGTGCCTGCTAAAATCATCAAAGAAGATAAAGCGCAGTATATCAAAGCCCTCAATGAATCGAGAGAAGAAGAGGCAATGGCACCCTTCCAGGAATTCATGCTGAAAGAGCACACGCAAAACCTGAGAAACGAGATTCTTGAATACAGGAAATCTATGGAAGAAGATATTGCAATAGCAGATATCAAAGTGGAGCCGGAAGAAGATGGAAAGGTACAAAAGGAGAAGCAAAAGGTGGACCAGAAAGGTGGACCAGAAATCAAAAAGGTGGACCAGAAAGGTGGACCAGAAACGAGAAATGCCATTTTGCAACTTATCACCAGCAATGGGAATATCACTTCCAGAGAAATCGCTAGCACTCTGAATATCAACAGAAGTGCTATCTCCAAGCATCTCAAGAAGATGCAGGAAGATCATATCATCCGCAGAGAAGGCTCGCAGAAATCAGGCAAATGGGTTATCATATCATAATTCTAAAAGTTACGATTATGGCAAAACAATTAGTAAAGTTCATGAATGAGCGCTTGCAACGAGAAATGGATAAGCTTTGGGAATCTGGCGAAATGAGCAATGAAAAGTTGCAGAAAATGCAGTCAGAACATTTGCGCACGACTTACAAATTAACTGACAAATGATCAATCTCCATTACCATTAAAATGCTATTTTTTCAAGCATAAATCAACCTTATCCTCGAAAAAGTGTATGATTTAACATTTGTTATCATCGAAAAAGTGTATTTTCTGGGATATTTGATGGTTCTGACAATAGAAAAGCAGTTGTTGCCTCTTACCGCAACAACTACTTTTTCTTTTACAATATCATCAGCTATTCTACTACAATACTTACTGTATTATAACAAAAGCATCCTTCTCCTGCCTACACCTCCTTGATCTCCAGCGTTACTACGTTGCCTCGCCACACCGCCTTCTTGATGCGCTCGTAGAGGGTGGTGAAAAGCGGCTGGCTCTTCAATACATAGCCGGGAGCATGAACCTCGCCCACCAGGATGCTGCCACGGCTCATCGTAAACGGACCGTTGCCCGGCTGAATCATCGCACATGGCAGGGAAGAGAAAGCTGAAATATCGCCAAACTCATGAGAATGACGCGCCTTGCAGCATAGCTCACACTGGGAGGAATCCATCGGAACCAGAAACGGCATCTTGCGACGGTGATAGATGCACTTGCCAATGCACACACGATACTTTCCTGCCGGAAGACAATCTGCCTCACGCTCTACGGTGCCGCATACCTTCACCTGCTCATCAAACTCACTATCGTTCACATTCTCAGCCTTGAGCAACCCCATAATGGTACCACGCTCACAAATCATTCTTTCAACATACAAATTCAACATAGCAATATTATTTTAAATGATTATTATTAAATGTCTATTTTTAATTATTACCTACAAGGCGGATATAATACTCCGAAAAGTCCTTACATCCTTTAGGCAACTGATGACGAACCAGCTGCGGCAACAGATCCTTCAACTGCAGATACAGTCGCTCTCCAGGTTCATCGGCATCAGGGAAGATATGGAGATTCAAGTCCTGCAAGGGGCGAAGATCCTCTTCCTTCAGCAAGGTGGCTGATGGAATGGCTATCGCCTTATGCCCGGCACTCATCATCGCCCAGCAATCCGTACAGCCTTCCGTGATGAAAAGAGGCTCGCCGGGCGACACCCAGTTAAGTATCTGAAGATTGTAAACATGGCACTCCGAACCCTTGGGAAACTTGAACCTCGCTACCCCCTTGGCTCGTGCAGCCTGCTTGCCCCCAGCCCCTTTTTCATCAGTACCCAGGTAGCGGCTCTGCACGGAGAGCAACCTCCCTTCCCGGGTATAATAAGGAATGAGCAGGGAGGGCGCATCATAGAATGGCTTGCCGAATCTTCTGCACGGAGTAGGCTCCGAGATACTCGAAACATGGCACCACTCGATGACTTCTCTTCTCAACCTTCGCTCTTCCAGCAGGAAGTGTTCTGCCTCGGCATTGAGCACAGGATGCGACACGTAGAGATTGAGGTATTCCGTATCTACAGCAACGGGGCGAGATGGCTCCATAGGCAGCACCTTTCTGGGCTTCACATCTGCGAATCTGCCAGCAGAGTTTTCATATCTGCAACCACGATTGCCTGTTCTTCCGTCATCCTCAATATAGAGTCCGAATGCCTGTGCAAGCCAGCAGCAGGCATCATGAAAATTGAGATTCATCCTGTGCATCACGAGGTCGATGGTGCCCCCATGCTTGCCACATACGTAGCAATGATACGTATTGTGAGAGGTTGAGAAATGAAGGCTCGGATGAGAATCGTTATGGAAGGGGCAGATGGCATTATGCCATCGCAATCCCATTCCCAACGCATCGGCAACCTGCTCTATCGGCAGGGAGCGAAGCTTTTCTATCATTACTTTATCTATCATAGTTTATCTCATTATAGTTCTTGATATTATCATATCTACTAAAAGCAGTAGTTGAAGTACAGAAACACGAGCTTCAGGAAGAAACCTACTGCTTGAGTTTGCGGAACTGATTCTTGTCAACCTTCTCTATCCATCCCAATTTCACCCAGCGTGAAATCACGTTCTTGGCAGGTGTCTTCTGCTCCAGATGCTCCAGGGTTACCTTGAGCAGGTCGCGGGTAAACTCAGAAGGGAGGTTCTCGAAGAGATGGCTCGGACGGTAATCCGTAACCACATGGTCGGCATTGATCTGCTCATACACCGCACCCCATTTTGAGATCATATTATAGAGGGTATAGTCGGCCATGGCAAGATAAATCTGCTTCACCCATTTGTGGATAGTTTTCTCGTCCTTCTTTCCCTCCAGCTGATAGAGATACTGGCAGAGGCAGGCGATGCGGAAGGCTGATACGGAGCTGCGCTTGTAGAACACATCGAGTGCCTTGGAGCAGGATTTGAGCGCCTCTACACGGCGCTCACCACACCATTTGGTGATGGCAGATTCCAGCCATTGGGTATCGAGCATTACCTCGGGCTGCATCGTTGTTTCGTCCTGATAGGTGGCTGCCATCAGCTGCTCGATGGTATGGTCGATTACTTGCTGCTGTGCTGGCGTGATGACCTTGAGTGTAGGCGGCTCATCGCCGATATGACTCTCCAACTGGCAGAGGATGGTGCGGGTGATGTTACCACCCTCGATGGCATTCTTGTCCATATAGCGGTCGATGGCGGCAGGCGTTCCGCAGAAGAGACAGTTGAGCAGCACATCCACCACGGTGCTGTAGGAAGTTTCGCTCAGATAATCCTGACCATAGGTAGAGCCCAAATCGTAGGCAGTCTTCATAATCTGCTTCAGGTCGGAAAAGGCTCGCTTGTTCGACTGGGTGATGGTGGAGAGTTCATCGGCAAACATGAAGAGTGTTCTGGGTGCGCCATATTTCACTACCGGTGCATCGGCACGCTTCATCAGCATGGTGATACTTACGCTAGGAGGAAGGTTTACAATATCTGTCTTCGGTTCCGGAGGCAATTGTCCATCCTTTTTTCCTTTTCTTCTCTTCATTTCATTATACTTCTGCTCCGTTCTTCTCTGCTCGCTATCCCTGTCGATGAGTTTCTGCATGATAATCTGCTGCACGTATCTGGCAAATGATTTTCCTGAGCTCTGGTCGCCGCAGACTATCACTTGCAGGAGGCAGGTGGATGGTGTCTGGTCGTACACATACTGGAATCTCAGACGTGGAGCGTAGGTTCCGAGAGCCGGAGCACAAGCCACGAATACCAGTGTACGGAGCACCTCGGGAGCATTGCCCACCAGTTCACGGAACACGGGTGGCAGGTCCTTGGGCTTGGGCAGACGATGCGCCTTGTTCTGCCAGGGCAGCATGATGAATTCATCCTCTTTTCCTTCGCCAGCCTGAGGATTGGAAAGCTGGGCGGCTGCAATCTCCTGGAGATTGTCGGGCTGCAAAGAATTCTCGTTCTTCTGCATAATTAAATTGTTTTTTCTGATGCAAAGATACAAAATCCAGGAAGGGAAATCAATAGCTGAAATGGGTTGCCGCATACTGTGCCGCATAATCCGCATAACCTGCCGCACACTTTGCCGCATAGGCACAAAAAAAGCGGGCAAGAAGCCCGCTCTATTATCCTAAAACTACAGTCTTTCTATCCGTTAATTCAGTTTTATATCTAATAATCTAATCAAAACTCTTTTTTAAACGCCTTTCATATAGATAGAAAGGAATCTCTGCGCCACATGCTGCGCCTCCAGGATATCCATCTGGTTGCCATCCTCGATTCTCCAGTCGGGGTATCTACCCGAAATGCGGGTAAGGCGCCTGCCGATGGTGTCCTCAGAAGGAAGATCCTTCACCCCCACATATTCCTTGAGATAGGTGAGGAATTCATTGGTAGTCTCCACATATGGCAGACCATACCTCTCGTCCTTCGCTCTCATCAGGGCAAGGATGAAGGCATACTGATAGCCCACTCTCCTGCCGAAATAGTTGGCTGTACGCCCCTGGCATTTCTCGGTCTTCATCTGTTCGAAGGCTATCCTTATCCTTTCCTCCTTGGATTTCTGCAGCCACGTTTCTGCAGCCGCTTCCTGATGCCGATTCCTGTCCATGTGCAGGTCTTGATGCTGGTCCTTGTGCTGATTCCTGTGCTTCTGCATCGCCAGCCACTCTTCCAGCGTCATCCCCTGCTGCTCGGCCTGCCGCTCCAGCTCATCGTAGATTCGCTCACGTGCCAAGGCCTCCTCCAGCCCGCTTTTGGCTACCACCGTGGCGCCAGCCTGCAGGGTATAGTTATCGCCATAGTTATGGTTGTTGTATATGTTCATCGCTTGCCTCCTTTCGCAGGTCTGCTTGATATATACACGTTGTCCGGATTGATAGGAGTCACCTGAATGTTGGGATCCAGCGAATTTGCCTGAATCTCGAGTTCGAACGGTATCTCCTTGTTTGAAAGTTCTCCGAGCCCATCTGCCATGGTCAGAACTGCCTGCAGCTTTTTAGTGGGCATGCCTTCATCAGCCACCACACTAGCCCCCGACTCCAGATTGTAGTTGGTACCATAGCTGCGCTCTATCTTGTTGCCATTGATGATGGTCACATTCTTGGCATCTGCCACACCCGCCTGCATCAGCTGCATATTCTGCTGCTGCGCGTTTTTCTCCTGTTCCTGCTCTTCCCTATGCTGTTTTCTCAGCTTGTCGCAATTTCTCAACAGCTTGCCGTATTCACTCAGGTCCTGATCACCAAACTGTTCCAAGAACTGCTTAGAATCGAAAAAGATTTCCAGCAGTCGCTTAGCTCCCGGATAGAGTTCATCATCAATTTCTCTCGGATCAATCACCATATTGCCCAGATCACAGAAGAGACCAATCATTTTAGTACTCAAACCCAGGACAAAGCCTTCATCAATGTCCTTACCGGTGAAGGAAAAGGTGAAATCCTTCCCTACGTTTTCCTTCATGAGCTGGGCATCCTTATCCGTGAAATTGAACCGATGCAGTTTAAATTCAGAAAAGTCATTACCTGGTGGATCATCCGGGGCATATTTCTCTTTCAGGTCAGTCAAGATCTCGATCAGCTGCTTGTTCTGCTGCCTGAGCAGTTCTATCTCCTGCATAGCCACCTTGAATTTCTCCTCATAGGTATCCGCCTTGCCAGCAGAAAGCCCGGAAAATTCACCCTCCTCGATTCTTGCTCTTAAATGATAATCATCAGGATTAGTGACATGGTTGAGGACCAGGAATTCGTGGAATTTAGCCTGCGACTGAGCGTCCCTGTAAATCTTAAGCAGGGAAATGAGGTCTAGCTCGCATAGCTTCTTACGGAAAGAAATCTGGAAATCCTTTCTGGCGCAAAGCTCTTCTACAGGCATAGGCTGAGGATCGAGATTGCGATTACGGATATTCCCTTCCTTTTCGATGAATTCATCCAGCAGCTCATCAATATCCCTTGTATAATGATAAGTGCTGCAAGACTGCCAATCTACAAGATACTCCAGCAGATTATCCGCAAAATCCTTCAGATATTCAGAATTGTCTCCCTGCAACCGGATGATGGCATAGCCTAACCAGCAGATAAGTCTGCAGTCATCCGACTTATCCGGGCGACTTTCCTGTCCGAGAAGTTCAGCTACCCTAGCCCTTACAGCATTCTCCACATCTATCGGTTTAAGATAGCGGTGAGGATACTTCTGCAGCCTCATTCTTATCGCCAGTTCATAGGCACAATCGAAGTAGATGTCTGGTTCGTCAAAGCTCAAGACAGCAGAAGCTTCATTGAAGACGACACCATACAACTCATCCAACACGTGGTTGATGCCAGTAGGGTCGTCAGCCATGTACTTTTCATATCCATTTTCCCCTTTGCCCATATAAATGAGTTCTCGAGGTAGGTCTAATGATTTTATCATTTGCTTAGGAGTTTATTAGCTACAAAGGTACGGAATTTCGCCAAGACCACCAAACATTTTTCCAGTTATTTTGCGTTATCAGCGATATTTTTCCATCCACTCTGTTTTTTCGCTTACTTTTTAATGCAGGAACATGAAAATTGAAAGAAAAAAGCCAGCAGAAGGAATAAAAAAAAGGGAAAGGATTGAGAAGATGAGATGAGACGGAAGATGAGATGGAAGATGCCGAAAAGGTCAAAAGGTCAAAAGGTCAAAAGTCACATTTGACCTTTTGCAATATGAACAGATGGAGGATGATATTCCTAAAGACTTAATGAGAGATGCTATTATTAATAATAAACCATTATATAATGTACGCGCGCATACAATAATAATATATAGAATCTTCTATCATCCTATCATCATAAGCTCTATTCTCTTACAGAAGACCTAGCAGACTATCTCTCTTCCAGGCTTCCACTAAAAAAAAGGATAATCCCAAAAGTCACTTTTGACCTTTTGACCTTTTGACCTTTTGACCTTTTGACCTTTTGACCTTTTGACCTTTTGACCTTTTGACCTTTTGACCTTTTCTGCCAGGGGGCAGAAAAGCATCCCTCTCCCCTCCTCGCCCCTTTTCCTGCGTCGCCACGTAGCAATTCCTGCGTCGGGACGTAATATTTCCTGCGTCGGGACGCAGGAAACGGCAGCTCTATCGAAGGGGATTTCATGCCTCACATCACAACTGCCGGGACAAGCCGATTCAAATGCCGGGACAACTATTGCATTTCGCCCAAAAATGTTGTATCTTTGCATCGTCAATGAAACTCATTGATGGGGCTCTCTGCCGGACAGGATACCGCGGAACTGCAGGGAGGGGATGCCCGATACAGAAACTGGATTATTCACTAAAAAAGAAAGGAATGAACAAAAATGAAAAAGGAAACATGGAAATCAATTCTGCAGATCATCGTGACTGTACTCACTGCACTCTGCACATCACTCGGAGTTACGAGCTGCATGTAGTGCTCGAATCTTTCACGATATCGAGCTAGACTGAAACTGAATTAACCACTAAAATCGAGTTTATTGAAATTTAAATTATTCACTTTAAAAACTATTTGAATTATGGGTATCAAAGTAAAAGCTATCGAGCGCAACGTCGCTTTTGAGAAGGGTAAGCAGAAGTGGGCATACGTTATGCAGGCAGACCTCTATGGTCAGCTTACCCAGAGTAAGGTTATCGAGGAAGCTGCCGTACGCAGCGGACTCGCCAAGCAGGTAATCAACGCTGCCTGGGGCGCCATCGGAGCAGTCATCACCGCATGGGCCACCGAGGGTCACTCTGTGGCAGTGCCGGGTCTCGGTTCACTCCGATTCGGTCTGAACTCTACCGCCGTGGAGGATGTGAACAAGGTGAGCTCTTCGCTCATCAACCGCCGCTACATCATCTTCGTGCCTAACGCCGACATCAAGGAGGAGCTCGCCAAGACCAGCGTCAACATCACCTGCTACGACCGCAACGGCAAGATCGTGAAGCAGGTTACCTCTGCCGACAAGGAGAACTCCGGCGAGGGCGACAACAAGGGTGACACCACCCAGGGCGGAGGCACTTCGCAGGGCGGTGGAACTTCGCAGGAAGGTGGCGGAACCAACCAGGGAGGTGATTCCAGCCAGGGTGGCGGCACTACCGAAGGCGGAGGAGGCGACGACAACGTAAGTCTCTAAAAACAATGTAGAGCTCTAAAATCATCAAGGTGTGCCAGATCACAAGGAAGTGAATCTGGCGCACCTTCTTTTTTATCTTTTTCTCCTTAAAAATGGTCTTTTTGTAAAAACCTCATTTTTATTCAAGTTTTTTTTGTAACTTTGCACGCGAAATCAATAGCCTGGAATATCAAACAGGCTGAAATATCAGATAGACTAGAATATCAAATAGACTAGAATATGAATATGTATTTAAAATAAGGTATAAGATATGAAATCTCACATCAAAATTTATCTACTTGTCTGTATCGCCGCCCTACTCCTTACGGGCTGCGATACCGTATTCGACGTTCACCCTTACGATGTTCGCATTAAGGGCGAAACCGACCTGAATGCCAAGAACATACAGAAGATAGAGCAGGCGGTGAAGAGCAAGGACACCATCCGCTTTGCCGTGATCAGCGACAGCCACCAGTGGCTCGATGACCTTGCGGATGCCGTAAAGGATATCAACAGACGCAAGGACAGCATCGACTTCGTGATTCACTGCGGCGACATCTCCGACTTCGGCGCTACCCGCGAAATGAAGTGGACACGAGAAAGAATGCAGAAACTGCAGATGCCTCGGTAGTGCTGCTGGGCAATCACGACTGTCTGGGCACGGGCAACCAGACCTATGAGGTCATCTACGGCAACCCCGACTTCAGCTTCATCGCCGGAAAGGTGAAGTTCGTATGCCTCAACACCAATGCCATCGAGTACGACTACTCCCGTCCGGTGCCCAACTTCGACTTCATGGAGGCGGAACGCTCTGCCGATTCGCTCGACTTCGACCGCACCGTGGTATGCATGCATGCACCTCCCTACTCCGAGCAGTTTTACAACAACGTAGCGAAGGTATTCAATTATTACATCCACGACTTCCCTCGCCTGCTGTTCTGCCTGGACGGTCACGGTCATCATACTAGGCAGGAAGACCTTTACAACAACGGCACCCTGTTCTATATGGCAAGCAGCGTACACTTCCGTCAATATTACATTTTCACCATCACACCAAAGGATTATCATGTTGAAGTCATCGATTTTTAAGTTCAGTATATGGGCGATCCTCCTGCTATCGGCAAGCACAACGGCAAGCGCCGGCGAGGAGGGGTTAGGAAAGGAGAATTTAGGAAAGGAGAGTTCAGAAAAAGATTCACTCACCCGATACGACAGGCGCATCCTCCGCTATCGCAAGCACTGGGATGTGCTGATGCCTACGCAGAGCGTGATACAGAGCTGCGGCAACATGGGTATCATCTCGCTGGGTATCGGATGGGACTACGGCAAGCGAAGCCAGTGGGAGACGCATCTGCTCTTCGGTATCGTTCCGAAATATGATTCGGATGAAGTAAAAATGACAATCACGCTGAAGGAGAACTTCATTCCCTGGCGAAAGGACTGGGGAAAGGGATGGCAGTTTGAACCTCTGGAGTGCACGCTGTACCTGAACACGGTGTTGGGTCACGATTTCTGGACAAAGCAGCCTACCAAATACGAGAGCGGATATTATCCCTTCTCTACCCGAATCCGCCCGAATCTGGGATTTGGCGAACGGTTTACGTATCAGATTCCGAACAACAGGCGCAAGCGCGTGAAGAGCCTCACGCTCTTCTATGAGTTGAGTACGAATGATATCTATTTCATGCGGTTCTACCGCAACGGCAATGCCGGTTTCTGGGATGTCTTCGGACTGTCGTTTGGCGCAAAAATGCAGATACTCTAAGTTTATTTTAAAAGAAAAAAAGATGGAAACAGAAGAGATTGTCCATAAGCTGGAGGCGAAGGGCATCAAGCCCACCTCCAACCGCATACTGGTGATGAAGACTCTGGTGAATGAGCAGAATCCACTGAGTCTGAAGGATTTGGAGCAGAAGATGGTGTCGATGGATAAGTCGAGCATCTTCCGCACGCTGACGCTCTTCCTGGAGCATGATGCCGTTCATGCCTTCGAGGATGGAAGGGGGATATTGAACTACGAAGTGTGTGAGGAGGAAGGAGAGTGTGATCATCATGATGGTCATATTCATTTCTACTGCGAATCATGCCACCGTTCGTTCTGCATGGAGGATATCCATATTCCGAGCTTCGAATTGCCGGAAGGATTCTATCCCCACTCCGTCTCCTTCGTCATCAAGGGAGAATGCCCTGAATGTAGACAAAAGCATCGCTGAAAGCAATGCCTATTCAAAAGAAAGAGGCATCGCTGAAAGCAATGCCTATTCTTTTTACAACAACAAAAAAAGCTCCGAAGAAAGATGAACTTCTTCGGAGCTTTTTTGTACACCCTTAGGGATTCGAACCCTAGACCCACTGATTAAGAGTCAGTTGCTCTACCAACTGAGCTAAGGGTGCAGCAAGCTTGGCATTTGAGTTATTTCTCAAAAGCGGTTGCAAAGGTACTGCTTTTTTCTGACACCACCAAATTTTTCGGCAACTTTTTTCTTTTTCATGCGCATTTTCCTGATTTTCCATACATTTTCAAGAGAAAAAGTGTATCTTTGCAGCCACTTATACATTATTATATATGTAGAGCATCAAAGAACATAAGAGAATATAAGAGAAATCTTATCAATTAAGAAATCAAAAACATAAGAGAATATGAACGGAATATACACTATCCTGCTCCTCGTGCTGAGCAACATCTTCATGACGCTCGCATGGTATGGACATCTCAAACTCCAGCAGACGGGCACCAGCAGCAACTGGCCACTCATCGGAGTCATCGCCTTCAGTTGGGCGATCGCCTTCTTCGAATACTGCTGCCAGGTACCAGCCAACCGCATCGGATTCATCGACAACGGCGGTCCATTCAATCTGGTACAGCTCAAAGTGATACAAGAGTGCGTGTCGCTCATCGTCTTCGCCATCATCGCCAACCTCCTCTTCCAGGGGCAGGGCCTGCATTGGAATCACTTTGCCGCATTCGTCTGCCTCATCGCTGCCGTGTATTTCGTCTTCATGAAATAATAAAGCTTTTGCCCTTACAGGGCGACAGACTTGCGTCCTGAATACCCAGGGCGATGCCCTGGGCTAAGAGCTTCTGCCCTTTCAGGGCGTTAACAACAAAGAAAGAAGAACAATTATAACAACACAAAATAAAAGAATAACCGACAATGGAAAAGAAATTACGTGTTGCTTCCCTCTGCGTGCAGGGAGGCTATGAGCCGAAAAACGGCGAGCCGATAGAAGTGCCTATCTATCAGAGTACTACATTCAAATATGACAACTCTGAGGAGATGGCGATGCTCTTCGACCTGAAGAAGGAGGGCTACTTCTATACCCGACTCCAGAACCCTACCAATGATGCTGTGGCAAAGAAAATCGCTCAGCTCGAAGGTGGCGTGGGTGCCGTATTGACCTCAAGCGGTCAGGCTGCCAACTTCTATGCCGTATTCAACATCTGCGAGGCTGGCGACCACATCGTTACCTCTAACGAAATCTACGGCGGCACCTTCAATCTCTTCGGCGTTACCCTGAAGAAGCTCGGCATCGAGTGCACCTTCGTAAACCCTAACGCCAGCGAGGAGGAAATCCAGGAGGCATTCCGCCCTAACACCAAGGTAGTGTTCGGCGAAACCATCAGCAACCCGGGCTGCGCCGTGCTCGACATCGAGAAGTTCGCCCGCATCGCTCACAAGAACGGCGTGCCTCTCATCGTAGATAACACCTTCGCCACACCTGTCAACTGTCGCCCATTCGAGTGGGGTGCCGACATCGTTACCCACTCTACCACCAAGTATATGGACGGTACAGCATCGCAGGTAGGCGGCGTAGTAGTAGATAGCGGCAACTTCGACTGGATGGCGAATGCCGAAAAATTCCCTGGCCTCTGCACACCAGATGAGAGCTACCACGGACTCACCTACGTGAAGGCTTTCGGCAAGATGGGATACACCACCAAGCTCGTGGCACAGTTGATGCGCGATCTGGGTTCCATCCCTGCTCCGATGAACTCATTCATCCTGAACCTGGGTCTCCAGAGCCTGCACCTGCGCATGCGCCAGCATTGCGAGAATGCACAGAAGGTGGCTGAGTTCCTGCAGAATGATGAGCGTGTGGCTTGGGTTCACTATAGCGGACTGAAGGGCGACGAGTATTACGACCTTGCCCAGAAGTACATGCCAAACGGCACCTGCGGCGTCATCGCCTCGGATTGAAGGGCGACCGTGAGACTGCCATCAAGTTCATGGATTCACTGGATATGATCAACATCGTAACCCATGTGGCAGATGCCCGCACCTGCGTGCTCCACCCTGCCAGCCACACCCACCGTCAGCTTTCAGACGAGCAGCTGAAGGAGGCAGGCGTTGCTCCAGACTTGATCCGCCTCTCGGTAGGTATTGAGGATGTAGAGGATATTCTGGATGATATCAAGCAGGCATTGGATAAAATCTAGAAAGATTGAAACATAGATACATAAATATCTAGAAAGATGAGGGGGTGTCATTATTCATCGGATTACGCGGAATAAACGGAACCTTAACCGCCTTCCTCGGATTACTCACGGATTTTAAACGGAAACTCGACCTGGCGGTCGTGGCGATACCCCCTAAAGCTGGAATGCGAATGCGCTAGCCCAATGGCCGTAAGGCCAAATCCGTTTAAATTCCGTGCGTAATCCGTGAAGCAAGAATGTTCCGTTAACTCAGCGTAATCCGATGAAGAAAAACAATGAAGCAACAAAAAAAGAGGGTGTGTCTTGGACTTTTAACACACCCTCAGAAACATAAAAGCCAGTCTTCTGCATTTGGAAGACTGCTTTTATTACACCAATTTAAAAATCTCGCTAGGCGTCTTCCGCTTCAGCACTTCCAGCTCGAAGTCCTTTCCGGCAACGATGCCCTTGCTCCTGAGAATCTGCTCAACGGTCTTTCTCGCCAGTTCGGGATGATTATTCTCCTCGCTGAGATGGCAGAGCCATACGTGGCGGAGGCTCGGAGTGGCGAAATCGGCAAGCGCATGGGCACACTCATCATTGCTGAGATGACCGTTCGGTCCCAGGATTCTGTCCTTCAGATACTGAGGATATTTTCCTGCCTGAAGCATCTCCACGCTATAGTTCGATTCGAGCACCAGATAGTTCGCCTTGCCGATGAACTCCTGAATCTCCTCCGTGATGTGTCCCACATCCGTAATCAGACAGAAAGTGACGCCCTCGTGTTCCACGAAATAGCCCACATTATCCGTACTGTCGTGAGGCACCCCAAACGGAGTAACCCTGAACTCGCCCACCAGGAACGGCACACCTTTCTCTATGATGTGCGCATGATTGGGCACGATTTTCTTTCGGACGCAATAGTTGCGCTCGATACCTGCATGAACTTTACGGGTTGCATATACTGGTAGATGATAGTCAGTACTCAAGCTCCCCACCGACTTTACATGGTCGGCGTGGTCATGGGTAATGAGGATATGATGCACATCCTCGAAGCGCAATCCATAGTTATGGAAGTGCTTCTTCAGGGTTCTGATACCTACTCCTACGTCTATCAATAGCGAATCCGTCTCAGTGTAAAGATAGTAGCTGTTGCCACTGCTTCCACTGCCAAAGGATATAAATTTTAGCATTTTAATTGTTATTTTCCCTGCAAAGTTAGCAAAAAAGATTCTTATTACAAAGTTTTTTACTATCTTTGTGCCCAAAATAAGCAAATAAATAGAAATTTTAAGAATTCGAAAACATGATTAGGAAAACAATATCCTGTATGGCAATCGCCGTAGCAGCCATACTGACAAGCGTTTACACCCTTACGGGATGCCAATCTCATCAGGGTGACGAAAATCAGCTGGAGAATGACATTGACTCATTCGCCACCTACTACTTCAACTGGCAGTTCCCCAAGACTCAGAAGTACTGCACCCAGAGCTCGGAACCCTGGCTACGCTATGCTGCCAGCAACGTGCATCAGGCGGATGTAGATCTGCTGCGTGCCAAGGCTGAAGATGCCACGGTAGAAATCAACGACATCGACTTCAGCGACGACGGAGCAAACGCCACCGTCAGCATCACCGTATATAATTTTCTGCAGATGGACACCATCGGGCAGGAAGCCCACCTCGTAGAAGAGGCCGACTTCCACCTGCCGATGCGTATCGAGAACGGGGTATGGAAGATTAGAATGGTAAACCTACCGCGAAGTGAAAGGCGAAATCACGACTGAGCTTTGGGTGAATGATCGCCCAATGCTCATCCCCACTCTCGTAGGCAGGATTGATTGCCTTCATACCCATATCGAATCGGAGGATGAAATAATCGAAGTTCAACCTCAGACCCATACCATACGCCGCAGCAATCTGCTTGTAGAACTTATTTAACTTAAACTGTCCGTTAGGCTGCTCATCATATTTTCTGAGCGTCCAGATATTACCAGCATCCACAAACAGGGCACCTCGAATTTCCAGAACAAAGGGGTGCGGTACTCGGCATTCAGGTCGAGCTTCATATCACCCGTCTGGTTGATGAAGTCGATGCGCCCGTCATTGCCCTTGTATCCGCCAGGTCCCAGCTCTCTTACGCCCCAGCCTCTCACCGAGTTGGCACCACCCGAAAAATACCGTTTCTCGAAAGGCAGCACCTTGCTGTTGCCGTAAGGATACGCCACGCCAATGCCTGCATGCAGCGCCAACACGTTACGGTCGTCGAAGCGCACCAGATGGGTGTAGTCGAAATCAGCCTTGGCATACTGGGCATAGGCGATATTGATGAAGGTACGCTGTCCCTGAGAATTTATCTTGAAATTCAGCGCCTTGGAGAATGCGCTGAGCAGATTACCCGAAGACTCTACATTCAGTCGGAAGGCATCTACCCCATCGCTATAGGTCAATCCGAATCCCATCTTCATGATGAAGATATCCTCGTAGTTATAGCGCAGGATGGCATTTCTGTTATCTACATCATCCAGATAGTCACGTTTGAAAGTCTCTGAAATCCAAGGCATATACACATAGTTGAGGTCGAGCAGGTCGAATCGCCAGTTGAGATGATGGCGGGGTTCAGCCCAGCGGTAGCGCCATGCCATGGAGAAGACGCGACGATGGAACTCCGGACGGTTCTGGAGGTCCCAGGCCACCGAATACTCCGTATTGGCAGTCTGTCTTCTTCTGAAATTCTTAGACAGCAGCGGTGCCACGAAGCGTGGGAACACCAGCTTGCTCTCTATCGAATACTCCTGATAGTTCTGGTCCTGATAGCCCTCCAGTCCGGTGATAGCCTCGTAGGCACCACGCAGCTCGATACTCAACTGTTCGCTACCCCGGAAGAGGTTTCTGTTGGTATAGGTGAGTGAAGCCGCAGCACCCAGGTCGCCAGCCGTATTGGTTCCTTCCGGCTGGAAGGAGATGGTAGAAGGCTTGTTGGTGCTGATCTGGATATTGCAATCGAGCTTTCCGCTATCGGGAGCTTCCACGAATCGGATATTGGTATATTTCACCGCCTGCAGGCGTGCGAAATTATTATACGTACGTTGCAGGTCAGAGGCGCTGTAGGGACTTCCCTCCTTCAGGGCAGTGGCATTCAGGAGCACCTGATGGCGCAGGTGGATGCGGTCGCTGTCGTTGCTGAGATAGTTGATTTTCCTGATCTCGTATCGTGAGTGCGGGGTTTCCGGCGCATTACTGTTGGCCTTGTAGTTCATCAGATGCAGGGTAACGCCGATGTCTTTCCTGCCCGTGATGGTATCAGCAGAAAAGTGGATGAAATCCTTGTTGAAGCGGAAGTATCCATCATCAATAAGGAGATTGGAAATACGCTTGCGCTCATTATCCAGCGCCTCTACCGTGAAACGCATTCCCGGCTTCAGCATCTGGTTATCAGGATTATCCAGCTGCAGTCTATCCTGTATGTTCTTATCCTCAATGTCATATTCCACCTTGCCGATGAGGAACGGCTCACCGGGATGCAACAGATAGGTGGCATCCAGCTTCGGGGCTTTCTTCCGCTTGGTAGTATAGAGGGATACGCCAGCGTGCAGGAATCCCTGGTTCTGCATCGCCGTGAGCAGGTCCTGGCAAGTGAGTCGAGCCTGGATGGAATCATAGATGACGGGCTTCTTGCTGAACGGGTTTTTAAAGAGTGCAAAGAGCTTCGGCTTCTCTTTCTGTCGCACATACTGCTTGAGCGCCCCTGCATCATATTCCGCAGAGTCGCTCTTCACTTCCACCTTATTTAATATATACTCTCCCTCCTGCACATACTTGCTGGCAGAACATCCAGCCAGAACCAGTGGCAGGGCGAGAACTGAAATCTTCTGTATTTTCACGAATCTAATCCTTTTAGATTGCAAAGATAGTGTAAATCGAAGGAAATACAAAATATTTAGCACTTTTTATTTTGTATTGTCTGCTTTTTATGCTACCTTTGCATCCATTAAAGATTAGAAACAACAACAAATGATTAGCAAGAATAAGATAAAATACATTCGTTCGCTCGAACTGAAGAAGAACCGCAACAAGGAAGGAAAGTTCGTGGCGGAAGGTTTCAAGGTAGTAGATGACCTGCTCGCCCTGCAACCAGCCGACCTCATTGTGGCTACCCAGGAGTGGCTCCACGGCAAGCACCTTGCGGCTCAGACAGAAGTGATAGAGGTGACCGAGGAGGAGCTGAAGAAGGTGAGCTTCCTGCAGCATCCGCAGCAGGTGCTGGCTGTTTTCGGACAGGCAACATCAGGAGATTACTCTATTAACACCAACGAACTGAGTCTGGCGCTCGATGGCGTACAAGACCCGGGCAACCTGGGCACCATCATCCGCATTGCCGACTGGTTTGGCATCACCCACATCTACTGCAGTCAGGATACTGCCGACGTGTATAACCCGAGGTAGTACAGGCCACGATGGGCAGCATAGCGAGAGTGAAGGTGGAATATGGCAACCTGCTGGCTCTGGTGGAGTCATTGCCAGCAGATGTACCCGTATATGGCACCCTGCTCGATGGCGACAACATCTATCAGCAGCAGCTGGAAAACCGGGGACTCATCGTGATGGGAAACGAAGGAAAAGGCATTTCGCCCGCCCTTGCCAAGAAGGTGAACCACAGACTGCTCATCCCGAACTTCCCGGAAGGAAGAGCCACTGCCGACAGTCTGAACGTAGCTATCGCTACAGCCATCACCTGCTCTGAATTCAGAAGAACTAAATCATTATAACTATGGAAGTAAATGAATTATTTAAGCAACGCAGCATAACTGCCTGCATGAAAGCATCCTACAATACCGTAACGAGCGATATCCGTTCGCTCGTCAAGCAGACCTGGGTTACCCACGTACCTTTCGCAGTATTGCTGGCAATCGTACTTTACTTTCTCCTCCCCAACAAGTCGCTTCACGATTGGGGAGAAGCGAATCCGATGGCTTCATTCATATTGCAAACCATCATCTACGCAGCCACCCTTGTGATGGCGACAGTATCATTCTGGCATCTCCTGCCCCACAAGCAGCTCTGCCCTCAGGGCGAAAAGCGCAAGCCAGGCAGATCGCTGGTCCGCATCCTCCGCCACTTCGGAGGCTTCCTCATGACCTGCTTCCTGGGCATGATGATCGTAGCATCGCCACCTTTATCGCAGCCGTGCCTACCATCATCCTCATCATCGCCCAGCTCTACTCACAGTTGGGTGCACTTCAGGGCGATCCGCTCGGCGTACCGGGCTATTTCACCCCACTCCTCTTCCTCGTCTTCACCCTCACCAGCCTGCTCATCATCTATGCCCTCACCTGGCTCGGCATCGCACTGGCTTACCAGTATGCATCCTACAAGGTGCAGGATGAGGAAAAGAAAAAACTGAAGGAGAGTCAGCTGCAGATGGCTGCAGAAATGGCTGCAGAATAAAAAAGGAAAACAAGAAGTATTAATCATATTAACATAAAAGAGATAGAAAGAGACATGAAACAGACAAGATTACTCTTCATCGACCGCGACGGAACCCTGATTCAGGACCTGCGGACGAACAGATTGACAGCTTCGAGAAGCTGGTATTCACCAAGGGCGTATTCCGCAACCTCGCCTTCATTGCCCAGCACACCGACTACGAGCTGGTGATGGTGAGCAACCAGGACGGACTGGGCACCGACTCCTTTCCGGAGAACACCTTCTGGCCTGTACACAACTTCATCATCCAGACCCTGGAGAGCGAAGGCATCCACTTCGCCAAGCAGCATATCGACCGCCACTTCCCGGAGGATAACTCGCCAATGAGAAAGCCAGGCACGGGCATGCTGACCGAATATATCGACAATCCAGCCTACGATATGGCAAACAGTTATGTAATCGGCGACCGTGAAACCGATGCCCAGCTTGCAGAAAATCTGGGTTGCAAGAGTCTGATTCTCGGAAAAGACGGTATGGACTGGGATAAGATTGCAGAAATTCTCTTTGCCGGCGACCGCATCGCCGAGGTGAAGCGCACCACCAAGGAGACGGATATCTACATCAAGGTAAACCTCGATGGCAGCGGCAAATGCGACATTTCTACCGGTCTCGGCTTCTTCGACCACATGCTGGAGCAGATAGGCAAGCACGGCATGATGGACCTCACCATCCACACCAGGGGCGACCTCTATGTGGATGAGCATCACACCATTGAAGATACGGGTATTGCCCTGGGCGAATGCCTGCTGCAGGCGCTGGGCGACAAGCGTGGCATCGAAAGATACGGTTACAGTCTGCCGATGGATGATTGTCTCTGTCAGGTGGCATTGGATTTCGGTGGTCGTCCATGGTTGATCTGGGATGCCGAGTTCCACAGAGAGAAGGTGGGCGAAATGCCAACCGAGATGTTCAAGCATTTCTTCAAGAGTCTGAGTGATGCGGCAAAGATGAACCTCAACATCAAGGCTGAGGGCGAGAACGAGCATCACAAGATAGAAGGCATCTTCAAGGCGCTTGCCCGCTCGCTGAAAATGGCGGTGAAGAGAGACATCTATCACTTCGAGCTTCCTAGCTCTAAGGGAATGCTGTAATCAATTGACAATTGATAATAAAAGCGACAAGATTCACTGAATCCTGCCGGGCTTTTATTATCAGAACTTTGTCATGAACTCCACAACAATCTTATCCTTTTCTGAAGTCTTGGCAATGCCACCTTTGCGATAGAAATACTTCTCGTAGTTGATACGGATATCCGAGATGAATGGCTTGGCAAGGCTCAGGGTTACACCGCCCGTAACACGATGGCGCTTGTAATCGTTGATCTTCAAGGCACCAGGCTCTGTATCAGAACCCCCATATCGGATACCATCACTGTGGTCGCTCATGAAATCATATCTTGCCAATGGCGAAACCTTTCTGATGATGCTCTTCTGATTGCGAACCGGAATATCATAGCATACGAATCCATCGAAAGCATGCACATCGTGGAAGGCATCCTTGCTGTAATGCTTGTAAAGATACTCTGCCTCTGCTATGAAACCACCCTTGTGGAAGGTGATACCGCCATCATACATCGTTACCATAATATCAGATGGCTTGATCTTCTGGGTACTCAACACCAGGTTCACATTCGGAAAGAGGAACTGAGCCTTGGCAGAATAGTTAACGCCCTTGGTCCAGTAATCCTTCTGGTTGGTCAAGCCCGAACCGTTGAAGATACCGGCATTCACCACGATAGGGAAACCTACATTCCAGGTATATCCGATTTCAGCACCCACGTCGCGCACATTACCCACCTGCTTGGCGATGAACGAACGGTTGGCGAAGTACTGCTGATGAGGAGAACGGTGAGCATCGATGGTGAATGGTACACGCTCCTGACCGATGGTGAACTGCAGGGTCTTCCAAGGCTTGATGCGTGTATAGGCATCGAGCATCTTGATCTTACCCTCGTCGCAGAGGTCGATTTCCGCCTTATAGCTTACCACGGGTGTTATATTGCCAGCCACATTGATACGTGCTGTGCGCACCTCGAAACGTCCCTCCCCCTCTTCGGTCTGGTACTCATATTTAGAGCGGATGGTTCCACCAATGGTCATCGACTTGGCGAATTCCTCAATGCCCTTCTCCAGAGAGCTGCTTTCTGAATTCTGGGCATTCATTCCCATCGACACCATCGAGAGTGCCATCAACAAATACGTTTTCTTCTTCATTTCTTACCTTATTATTATATACACGTAAATCTGATTTTGCTTATTCCGAATGAAATCTTTTCCTACTGATGCGGAAAGACATCTTCTTCATTTCGACTGCAAAGGTAAGAAGAAGATATTTCTACCGTAAAACATAAGTATTACAAAGATGTTACATCACACATTTGTAACACCCGTAATGCTTCTGTAATATCAGTAATACGGTCGTAACATCATCGTCATAAACACGTAACTTGATTTTCTCCCCCGTTTGAAAATATCGCCGTACCTTTGCACCCGGAAAAAACAACATTAACATATATAATAGGATGAAGGAAAACAAGAAAGCAATCCTAGATATTCTTAAGAAGAAATCTAAGAAAGACGGTAAATTTGAGAACTTAGTGCTCAATCTCGCCTTGCAGAAGATTGACAGCGACAGTTTTGAATTCGATGGCGATGCAGTTTACACCAACGACAAGAAGCGCTTGGTTTATTGCATGAGCCAGGAAGCTAGCTTTGCCATTCCAGAGGGAGTGGAGATTATCGGCGAGATGGCGTTCCGCGGCAAGAAGGCCCTCAAGAACATCATCATCGCCAACAGCGTGAAGGAAATTGAGCACGATGCTTTCTACGATTGTGACGAATTGGATAACGTTTATGTGCCTGCGGGCGTAAAGGTGGTAAAGAGCTACGCCTTTGCAGAGTGCGACAAGTTGAAGAAGGTTACCTTTGCAGGTACTCCTAACAAGGTGAGCCGTCATGCCTTTGCCGACTGCGACCAGCTGCACGACATCATCGTGCCTGTAGGCAGCAGCAAGTTCTTCCGCAAGGAACTCCACTTTATCGACGGAGACACCGATTACCTGGTTTTGGAGAATCTTGAAAAGAAGGTTGATTCTGAAAAGAAGGTTGAAAAGAAGGCTGATTCAGAGAAGAACGCTGTTTCTGAAAAGAAGGCTGATTCTGAGAAGAAGGCTAAGAAAGAGCCTGCAAAAGTAAAGTAACTCTAAAGATTAAACCAGTGAAATCATGACTAAAGAAGATATGATGAAGAAAGCTTATGTAGAACGCGACATCAGTTGGATGTACTTCAACCATCGCATTCTGCAGGAGGCAGAGAAAGAGTATGTGCCACTGTTGGAACGCCTCTCTTTCCTCGGTATTTACTCCAACAACCTCGACGAATTCTTCCGCGTACGAGTAGCATCGCTCAACCGAATGCTCGACCAGAAACTCGACAAGGATACCGAACAGCAGATTAAGAAATCTCTCAAAACAATTAATAAACTCAATGAATCTTATTCGAAAGAATACACTGAAGCGGTGGATACAGTTTTCCGAGAGCTTGAAGTACACAAGGTTCGCCTGCTCACCGAAGACCAGCTCAACAACGAGCAGAAGGAGTTCCTCACGCAGTTCTTCTACGACAAACTCAATGGCTCTGTCAACCCTATCTGGCTCAACGAGATAGACGACCTCTCCGCACTGGAGGACAACCGCATCTACCTAGCCGTAGAGAAGAGTGAGGATGACAAGAAGAAGAAATATGCCGTAGTAAAGGTACCGGATAGAGTCTATGGACGCTGGGTAAAGGTGCCGGGAAGCGATGGTTTCGACAACATCATGTATCTGGACGATGTAATCAGATACTGTCTGCCTCTGGTATTCCTCGGTTTCAAGAAGAGCACCTACCGTGCCTCAGTTTCAAGTTTACCAAGGATGCCGAGATGGAGATGGACAACGATGCCGACTTCGGCACCATGGAAAAGATTGCCCTGGGTGTAAGCAGCCGCAAGAAGGGTGAAGCCGTACGCGTGATCTACGACCAGGAGATGCCGAAGGAACTTCAGAAGAAGCTGCGTGAGCGATTGAACACCAAGGAGTTGGATGCTTCTCTAGCTGGCGGAAGATACCAGAACCACAAGGATCTGATGTCGTTCCCAGATTGCGGCCACAAGGAACTGAAGTACGAAAAATGGGCTCCTATCATGAAACCGGAATTCCTCTCAAACGAGAGCATCCTCGACCAGATTCGTGAGAAAGACCGTTTCATCCATGTACCCTACCATAGCTTCAACGGCTACATCCGTGTGCTCCGTGAGGCTGCAACCAAGCCCGAGGTGAAGGCCATCAAGACCACCCTCTATCGTCTGGCCAAGGATTCAAAGGTAGTGAAGGCACTCATCACCGCTGCCCGCAACGGCAAGAAGGTAACTGCCGTGGTAGAGCTTCTGGCACGTTTCGACGAGGAGAGCAACATCAAGTGGAGCAAACGCATGCAGGAAGAGGGCGTAAACGTGATCTTCGGTGTAGAAGGACTGAAGATTCACTCCAAACTGCTCTATATCGAGTCAAAGAAGGGTAACATCGCCTGCGTGGGAACCGGAAACTTCCACGAGGCAACGCCAAGATCTATACCGACTATCTGATGATGACCGCCCGTACCAAGCTGGTGAACGAGGTGGCTAAGGTATTCGATTTCATCGACCGCCCATTCTCACCATTCCGCTTCAACGAGCTGCTCGTATCTCCTAACTCCATGAAGAGCCGCATCCTGCGTATGCTCGACACCGAGATCAAGAATGCCAACGAAGGCAAGGAGGCTTGGGTGAAGATGAAGATCAACCACATCACCGATACCGATATGGTAAGCAAACTCTATCAGGCTTCAAAGGCTGGCGTAAAGATAGACATCGTAATCCGTGGCAACTGTTCGCTGGTGCCAGGCATCGCCAAGCTCAGCGACAACATCCGCTGCGTGGGCATCATCGACCGCTATCTGGAGCACAGCCGCATCCTCATCTTTGCCAACGGAGGCAAGCCAAGATACTTCATCGGTTCTGCCGACTGGATGCCTAGAAACCTCATCAACCGCATCGAGGTGCTCACCCCGGTATATGACGAGGATATGCAGGCAGACCTGCTCCGCACCATCTCCTACGGCATGAGAGATACGATGAACGGCCGAGTGGTAGATGGCAAGGGCGGCAACGAGTTTGTAGAAGGCGAACCATTCCGCAGTCAGGAAGAACTCTATAAAGCTTATAAATAATAACGCATATAAATAATGATGAATTTAGCATCCATAGATATCGGCTCCAACGGAGCCCGACTCCTCATCAAGCGCTTCGATCCCGAGGCAATCCGAGAGGAAGACCGCATCAAGAAACTCATGTTCATCCGCATCCCATTGCGATTGGGTAAGGATGTTTTCACCCTGGGAAAGGTTTCCAAGGAGCGTGAGAAGATGATGCTCCACATGATGAAGGGCTTCAAGCAATTCATGAAACTCAACGACGTAGAGGCATTTCGCGCCTGTGCCACTTCAGCCATGCGCGATGCCGAGAACGGCAAGAAGGTGCTCAAGAAGATAGAGAAGCAAACCGGCATCAAACTCGAAATCATCAAGGGTCAGGAGGAGGCACAGCTCCTCTACAACAACCTGGTAGAGAAAACTGACTCCAACGAGGGCAGCTTTGCCTACATTGATGTGGGCGGTGGTTCCACGGAGGTGAGCATCATCCACGACGGTGTGCTCGCCGAGAGCTATTCCTACAACATGGGTACCCTGAGAATGCTGAGCGGCAAGGTGACTGCCGAAACCGAAAAGCTCTTTAAGGAGAACCTGACGAGATATGCCGAGCAATACGGCGACATCAGGATCATCGGTTCGGGTGGCAACATCAACAAGTTGAACAAACTGGCACGCCACAGCAAGCAGGACGCCAAGAACCTGACGCTTGCCGAGCTGAAGCGCCTCTACTCGATGATGCAGCCCCTGAGCATCGAGGAGCGCGAGATTTCCTTCTCTCTGAAGGAAGACCGTGCCGACGTCATCATTCCTGCCGCTGAAATCTTCCTCAAGGCATGCGAATACCTGAAGTGTGAAAGCATCATGGTGCCCAACATCTCACTCGCCGACTCCATCGTGGATGGACTCTATGAGAAGATGATGACTAAAACAGAAGAATAATCCACTTCATCCACAAATAAAATAAAAGATATGTCTATATCTCAATTTTTTATGCTATCTTTGCACGGAAATGTGCGAAGGTAGCATTTTTTTTGTTTACCTTCCACCTCTTCTTGCGTCATACACATAAAAAGAAACAAATGGAAGAAACAGAATTTGAACATATCGTCCAGGAAATGCGCACCAGGTTGACGGCACATTGTCAACGCTATCTCTCGGCAGGAACCCTTGCCGAAGAAGCCGATGACATCGTGCAGGAAACCCTGGTGAAGCTCTGGAAGATGCACGAAAGGCTCTCTGAATACCAGAGCATCGAGGCCCTAGGTATGACGATAGCCAGGAATCTCTGCATCGACCATCTGAGACGCAACAAAGCCCAGACGACATCGCTGGAACAGATGAAGCATCCTGCAGAAATCTGTACGGCAACCGAGTGTACCGACCAGAACATTATTGGTGAGGATACGCAAAGGCGACTCGACAAAGCGATGGACAGACTTCCGGATACGCAGAGAAAAATGCTGCTATTGAGAAGCGAGGGAAAGAGCCTCGATGAGATTGCCGAAATCTGCGGTGCCAACAAGACGAGCACCAAGACGATGATTTCTGCAGCAAGAAGATCATTGCTGAAAATGATGAAATCATAAAAGGCAGGAAATGATGAAAAGGAAATTCTTAAAAAGGAAATTCTTAAAAGGAACTCTAAAAAAGGAACTCTAAAAATGAAAGAAATGAAGAAACTAGAAGATATAACCTATCGCCATGAGCTGATAGAGCGCTACCTCGATGCGGATACCAGCGTGGAGGAAGAACAGGCATTGGCTGAATTCTATCGCCATTGCGAGGATAAGGATTTAACGGATGAGGATCTCGACATCAGAAACCTGATGCTGGGAATGGAGAACTATACTCCGAATTTCCATCAAACAGAAATGGAAATGATGGAAGAACTGGACGGAAAAGAAGAAATGTCCCTTGCTGCTTCCAAGAAGCACGAAACAAGATGGGTACGCCTCTCTGCGATACTTCTCGCTACGGCGATGCTGGCAGGCCTCATCTTCCTGCTCTTCCCTATCAAGGATTATTTCTCATCCTCTTCTGAACAACCTGGTTTCACCAACCTGATTCCTACAGAGCAGGTGGTTCGCTCGCAGCCATCTTCCGAGGATGGAGACGGGAATCTGAATGCGTACGAAAAGATGGAACGTGCCGACTCCCTCTTCCTGGCAGCAACCCAGGATATCGTGACCCCGCAAGAAATGAAGTCAAGCAAGATTGCCCTTACCAAAAGAAAGGATATTGCAGAAAGAAGTGAGAACCATGCAGGGAAGACTGCAGAAAATACAGAAGAGACCTCTTCTGGCAATACGGAGAAGACTGCAGAAAATACGGGGAAGACTTCAAGAAAAAATGAAAAGACTTCCGGCAATGCCGAAGAGACCTCTTCTGAAACAGAAAGAAGCATTCATGAAGATTTCAATCAGATTTATGAAGTAGCCTCTGCCGCCCTGCCTTCTGCCGAGCAGCTGACCATCAACCGCCAAGGCGAAAACATCGTTATCTCCACCATCGACAACGATGGCAACTTGCAGCATTACACCATCAATATCAAAGAAACACAAGATGGTAGTTATCAGCTACTTCCATTGGCACAGTTAAACGAATGATAAAACATTTCACGCTGAATTATAAACATTTCACGCTTATGAAAAAGTATATTTTCACCATTGCATTTGCCCTGCTGGGCATAACCAGCAGTATGGCATCCAAGGCAGATACCCTGCGTATCTACAGCATCGACGGCGAGCGCATTCCAAACTTCACCGGCAAGGAACTCATCGGTAAAACCATCAAGAATTACCAGATAAACACCAACGTCCTGCCGGCACCCAAAAGAGATGTGATAGAGATTCATATCATCACCACTACCACACCTCCTGCCCCCAAGCCAGACCCTCACTATCTGATCAAGGGCAGAGAGCAGGAGCTGACTAAAGAGGAATTCTACAAGATTTCTCCCAGCAAAATCAAAGCCATCGAGATCTTGAAAGAGGGCACCAAAGCCATTCAGGAAAGAGGTCTGAAGGAGGATGGCAGAAGCTACATCATCGTTACTCTGGAGAAATAACAGATAAGACGTATCCCTTTTTCTTCAGCGACTCAATCTTAACGGTCGCATCATGCTGAAGAGCATGGCGAAGATACGTCATCTGCACATTCACAGCCAGGGAGTTGGCATAGCTCACGGTACCCCACACCGCCTCCTGTATCATCTCCTTGCTTACTACATTGCCGATATTCTTCGCCAGCAGACGGAGGATGTCGGCTTGTCGGCTGGTGATGAGCACACGAGATGAACGGGTACGAAGCTCATTGTTGTTATAGCAGAAGGTGGTTTCTCCGAAATGATACACCTCCTCTTCTATCGTCTCACTCTCATTCATGGAGAACCGCTCCTCTATTCTTGCCAGCAACTCTTCCGGATAGAAGGGTTTGGCAAGATAATCGTTTGCCTTCAGGGAGAAACCTTTCAGTCGATCGTTCTTCTCCGTACGGTCGGTGAGGAAGAAGATAAGCACCTTCGGGTCGATGGCTCTGATGCGTTCTGCCACCTCATAGCCATCCATCTCCGGCATATTGATGTCGAGCAATACCAGGTCGGGCTTCACTTCCGGGAACTGTTCCCATGCCTTCTTGCCATTGCCGGCATAAGTCACATCGTAGCCATGCTGCTGCAGGAAACTCTTCAGCAACATGGAATACTTCAAGTCATCGTCTGCAAATAATATCTTGATCATTTTTTCTGTTGTTTATAGCGTTAAACCGGATGCATCAGGAGTGCTGCGGGATGACGATTGAAATTCTGGTTCCCTTGCCCACTTCGCTCTGCATCATTTTTCTACCCCCATGGGCCTTCACAATCATATCCACAAAACTCAAACCCAATCCGATGCCCGGCTGCATCATATCCGGGTAAGCATTGCTGCGATAGAACTTCGTCCAGACTCTCTGCTGTTCATCGGACGAGATGCCGATGCCATTATCAGATACAGAAATCATGACTTCCTCCTTCTCGGTATCTCGGCAGGCAACATGGATATTGACTATGTCGCCGGAATACTTCACCGAGTTCTCCATCAGATTACTGACCACATTCAGAAGCTGGTCTCTATCTCCCCTCATCCTATCGGCAGTGCGCAGGTAATCGAGCGAAACATTCACCTCCTTCTGTCTGTTCTTTCGATACACAGCCACCAGATTCTGCAAGGCGGCATGGATATCGAAAGAAGTTATCTGGAGCGGGATATGTTCCTCTGCCCTGATTACTTCACGAAGTTTGGCGAGATAGGCGGTCAGGTTATCGCTCTCCTCTCTTACCGTCTCCATGATGAGAGCATTCTCATCCTTCTCATCTGTCTTTTGAGCAGAGAATACGGATACACACATCTTCAGCGTCTGCACGGGGCGCTTCAACTCGTGAATCATCGTATGCACAAAGTCGCTTCGCATCTTATCCACCTTCTTCTGCAGAAGCATCACCTTGATGAGATAAGCTATGCTCAGGAGAAGCATGATGGTAACCAGGAGACTTCCTATCATCTGCCACATCATTCCCTTCAGGATGGGCAGCATCGGCACCTGCATCCTCATTTGCATCGACTGATACTGGATAGGATTGAAAGGCACTTCCACCAACATTTCGTGATGAAACAAGGTAGGAGGTTCCACGATTCTTGTCTGCCACAGACGATGCTTTCCCGTCTTCATCTCTGCCCCGATGAAATCATTGCCCAGTTTCCTACTGATGAAACGATCAAAATGCGCCTTGTCAAAGCGGGTAAGCTGGTAAGTGATGTAAGTACTCAGGCAATCAAAAGAATTGTTGGAATCCGTCTCACGCAAATCGAAAGTATCTCTCTTCTGCATCACGTTGCTGAATCCCGGCTTGCTATACACCACTCCACCTATGATTGTATCCGTATCCAGCGGAGAGCAAACCGTTGTAACGGGACGCTTGTAGTCTGAAAAATATGCCGTGACGACATAACCGATATGTGATTTTTCTTTTACCGCCTCTCCGATATTTGTCTGATAAGTGACTATTGCCTGTTCCGCCTTTTCGGCGTTTTTCTTCCCCATCTCTCCCATCGAATAGGTTACACTATTGTAGAGCCAATAGGTCTGCAAGCCTATCAGCAGGAAAGAGGAAAGGATGGCGAGCAGCCAGACTTGTTTGATTCTTCTATTCATATCATTTTTTCTTTTTTCGATGCAAAGGTACGAAGATTTCATTATATATAATAAGGTGAAGCAAGATTATTTTGCCAGCGTAATGTTTCAGTAATGATTATTTGCGATTTTGAGCCCGAAAAGCTGTTACTTTGCAGACGAAAACAAAAAACAAGGAAGAAAATGAAGAAAGAAACAGTTTTATGCGCGATGCTAGCTACCGCCACCTGTGCTACAGCACAAAATGGGAAATTCCCGACATCTGGAGTTTCCGCAGACTCGGTACAGACGGAAAAAGATTCGATCAAAGCTGATAAGGAGGCTGAGACAAAAGCTGATAAGGAGGCCGAGATTCAAGCCGTAACCGTAATAGGTCATCGCCCGATGTACAAGATGAGAAACGATGCCCTGGTTACCCGTGTCCGCAACACTCCTTTGGCAAAGGAGCCAACGCTGGAAGATGTATTGAAGCACATCCCCGGCATGAAACAAACCGCCGATGGAACTCTGGAAGTAAACGGACTGGGAGCACCCACCATCTATCTCAACGACAAAAAGGCTACCTCTGCCGAACTCTCTCATCTCGATGTGAAGCTGATAGATGAAATAGAACTCATTACCACTCCTGGTGCAAAATATGATGCAACGACGGGAGCCGTACTGAGAATCCTGACGAGAAGAACAGACGAGGGTATATTCGGCAAGATGCAGGTGTATGATAAGTTGAGCGAGGTGAACACCAACCACGAGGAATTGACTCTGGGTTGGGTAACGAAGAAGATTTCGCTCACAGGATTTTACGGCTACACAGACAACCGATACAATGTGCATCAGCCACAGGAAGCGCTCGTAAGAGCCAAAGATGGCGAATATCTCTTCGGAACCGACCGCCATGGCAAGAACAAGGCAAATTATAACGCTACAGAACTCAACTTCGACTGGTTGCTCAGCAAGCAACACGAAGTGGGAATACAATGGGAAGGGCTTTGGCTGAATGGCGGCAGAAGCGAGAAACAGCAGCAGTACTATCGCTATCCTAACCCAGCAGGAGAAGATACAAATAGAGAGATGAAGCTTTCTGATGCGGATGGCGAGATGAAGTATTTTGATGCGGAGAGCCAGCAATGGGGACACCAGCGCAGTCACCACTTCAACCTCTTCCATCTGGCTAAATGGTCGAAGCATTTCTCATCACAGATTTATCTGGACTATGCAAGGAACAAGAATTCTGACAGCCAGCCTATCACGGAGAAAGAAGGTAGCGAGATGCAGGAAACCCTCAACCGTTCCAATTCCAACTACGATATCTATAGTGGAAGAATTGAAGTCAAGCAACTCATCTCTGATAAACATTCCATCAACTATGGTGGCGAATGGAGCCTGATGGAAGGCAAGGGAAAAACCGAAAGTTCTGCCGATATGCTTGGAACTACGGAATACAAAAACCACGATACCAAGACGGCAGCTTACCTGCAATATCAGGGTGAAGCTGGCAGATGGAGCTGGTGGGCAGGCATCCGATACGAGCATCTCACATCCCGATACACCAATCTGTCGGAGGAATCTCCCGACAATATGGAGCGCCATTACGACCAGTGGTTTCCATCGTTCGGTATCACTCTCAAAGAACCGTCGTGGCATCACTCGCTCAGCTTCCGCACTACCACCGCCCGACCTTCTTTCAGTCAGCTAAGCGGGAACATCTACTATACCTCGCGCTTTCAGTATCAGATCAGTAATCCGAAGCTACAGCCTGTCAACACCTATCGTCTGACCTACTCCGTGCAGTGGAAAGACTTCATGGGAATGCTGAGATACACCCGTACCGACCACTCCATCATGTATGTGCATAAAGTGCCGGAAGACAAGCCCGTAAGATACGTGAGTACATTCATGAACTTCAACAAGATGCAGAAATACATGACATATCTCAACTGGGGTCACGTCTTCGGCTGCTGGCGCCCAAATGTAAATGCAAGCATCACTTACCAGCGCTTCTCCGTAAATGATCATGGAGAGCTAATCAGCTATAACGGAGCAACTTGGAATGCATCGTTTGATAATTACTTCACGCTACCAAACGAGTATCAGCTGTCGCTCTTCTACAGTTTTGACAACGGAGGACAAGTGGGAAAAACGAAGTTCAGCCCCACTCAGAACTGGAGTCTTGGTGCCAACAAATCGTGGATGGACGGCAGATTACAGGTTGCCTTCAGTGCCAACGACCTCTTCCATCAGCAGCTCTTCAAGGAGCGAACCCACGAGCATGCCGTTGACTTCTCCCAGACTGAGGATTACAAGCTATGGAGCTACAAGTTGACCGTAACCTGGAAATTCAACAAGCGTAAGGGAAGATACAACGGCATGAACAGTGCGGAAGATGAATTGAACCGACTATAGCCGGACAAGACTCTCTTATCTTAATGATCTTTATAATTTCAAGTATCCGGGTTATCCCACACCCAGCAGTTCTACTTCGAATATCAGGGTAGAACCGCCTGGGATGCCCGGCTGCGAGAACTTGCCGTAGCCCATCTCGGCAGGGATGTAAAGTTCCCACTGGTCGCCCACGTGCATCTGCTGCATGGCAACAATCCAGCCATCTATCAGGTCGCTCAATCGCATGGCGAACGGCGTACCGCCACGGCTGGAATCAAACTTCTTGCCATTGATGGTCCAACCGGTGTAATGGGCCGTTACGATGCTGCGTCGGCTAGGCTGTGCTCCCTTCGGGTCGCCCTGCTTCAACACCTTATAATATATACCACGAGGCAGCGCCATAACGCCCTCCTCCTTTGCCTTTTCCTCCAGCCAACGCTTGTTGGCCTCAACATATTCTCTTTTTGCCATAAAACTTTATTTATATCCTAAATCTAAAAATAATCTATAGGGTTATCTTATTACCCACTTTCACACCTTTTTCACAACACCTTTTTCACACCTCTTCCATACGAATCAGATTCCAGCCATCAAACTGCATGATAATCTTATGCAGTTGGGTACCTTGTCGCAAGGCCTCTACCTTGGAGCCACGGCATAACGATTGATTTGATCTTTAGCTGCATCCCACTGCTCTCCTATCATCTTCTCGAAAGTTTGTTTCGAAATTCCCTTTTCTTTCTTAGGCACAAGTTTCAATTCTATGATATAACTGTGCTTGGTAGGATAACGAGACAAGTTTGGCAAGAGGAAGAAATCGCAATAGCCATGATTCAGTTCTAATTCGGGGGCAGTATAATAATAATTGTTCAAACTAAGGTAGGCCATAAAGAAACCTTGCAGATTTCGCTCACCCCCGATGGTATCGCGCACCGAAGAGACTTCGGCGTATGCTTTTGCCATATGCCCCAAAGCCTCACACCAATTCCCCTGGAATGCCATGTAAGTGAACAAAGTCTTGAGCTCATCAATATTTACATGCTTTACATCCTGATATTCTTCCAGCAAATACTCATAATATTGCTTGCGAACATTGTTGTTGGGAATACCCAGTATCACCTGGTCGCCAAAAGTATCCTTGATGGTCAACATTCCATAATAGAAAAGCAGACTTGGGAACACGCCGGGGTCGGTAATGGAACGGGCAGGAAAAGTTTCACGAAGATTCGTGATAATCTGCCCCGTCTCAGCAATGGTGCGAATTACTCCCTTGCGGTCTCCATCCAGCTTATCCAACTGCAAAAGGCGCTTCATCTTATTATAGTCGGTCTTGGTATTCGGATCTATCATCTGCTCTGGGGCAGCCCCCGTGCTTACATACGTGCGAAGATAATAAAGCACCATATCACAATTAAACACCTTGCTCTGCTTATCTAATGCCATCTTTGAAAAGCAATAGTTGTCGTACCACGGCTTCATTTCCGTTACCATTCTCTGAATATCACAGTCAGCAGGCAGTTTTCCTGCCGTTTTGTAATACCCAAACAGTTCCATCACATCCTCCTCGGAGAAGCCGAGCATTTGATTAAACTTGAGTTTGGTAGAGATATGCCATCCTATATTGAACCCACTGGTAACATCATCGAGCGTAACAGGACTTACACCCGAGATGAAGATACGACGGCAAGTACCCTTGAACTTCTTGAAGATGTCGCGATAAAAACCCTCTGCATGAGTTATTGCCCAATACATGTCCTCACCCTGCTCATTGAGCACGGTATTGGTAAAATTATCGTATTCGTCTATGATGAGATAAACATCCAGTCCTAGCTTTCTGTTCTCATCGTTTATCATATTGAGTTTCTCTGTTGCTTCAGTAGAAGCCAGCACCTTTCCTACAAAACTCTCAGAATAGAAGTCGCGATAAATATCAACAAAGCTGTCTAGCTTGATACGACAATAACTGTTGAAGTTATCCTCCAACTTCTCTATTGTTCCTCCCACCTGCGAAAAGTCTAGATGCAAGACGAGAAACTTGCCCTGCAAAGGTGTGGGATGCTTGCCTATCCAGAGATTGCCAAACCATTGCTGGAACTTATCCTTGGTATGACAATCGTAATAGGCATGCAACATACTTAAGAATATGCTCTTTCCAAAGCGGCGAGGGCGGATAAAGAATAAACTATCCGCTTCTTCTTCCAACTGTGGAATATACATAGTCTTATCTACATAATACTGATTCCGTTCCATCACGTCAACGAAGTCAGATACGCCGTATGGTATTCTCTTTGCTTCCATGTACTGATATTTTTGCGCAAAGTTACAAAAATCTATCGTATCTGCAAAAGAAAAAGGGGAACTTTTCGTCTTTTATCAAAGAAAAGCAGTACCTTTGCACCCTAATCATCAAAAAATACGATATGCCACAATCACTACATATTGCAATTATTGGTGGGGGTGCCGCAGGATTCTTTGCGGCGATAGAGGCCAAGCGCAACTTCCCTCACGCCGACATCACTATATTCGAGAAGAATTCGAAGGTTCTCGCCAAGGTGGAAATCACGGGAGGAGGAAGATGCAATCTTACCAATTCCTTTGAGGAGATTTCCGACCTGAAACAGGCGTACCCCCGAGGACATAAACTGATGAAGCGACTCTTCAAGAGATTCGACTACCAGCATGCCTTCGACTGGTTTGAGGAGAACGGCGTGCCACTGGTTACGCAGGAAGACCAGTGCGTGTTTCCACAATCGCAGGATTCTCACAGCATCATCGACTGTCTGGTGAATACCGCCAAGCGACTGGGGGTGAAGATACAATGCAACCACCAGCTCACCGCCATCACCGAACTTGAGGATGAGCGCCTGCTCCTAGATTTCAAGATTTCAAAAGGAAAGGGAAATCTATCGGGTGCATCTTCTGCCTCTCATCCCGTTTCCGAAATCAGGCAGATTGCCTTCCACCGGGTAGCCATCACCACGGGCGGTCATCCGAAGCTGGAAAGCTTCAAGCATCTCTCAGACTTGGGACATGCAATAGAGCAGCCTATCCCATCGCTCTTCACCTTCAACATTGCCGACAAGGCTTTCAAGAATCTGATGGGCACGGTGGTAGAACCTGTATATACCAGCATTCCGGGCACCAAACTGAAGGCAGAGGGTCCGCTCCTCATCACCCATTGGGGCATGAGCGGTCCTGCCGTGCTAAAGCTCTCATCCCATGCAGCCCGCTATCTACACGAGAACAATTATCAGATCAGGATTTCCGTAAACTGGGTACACGAAAGCAATCGCTCGCTGGTGGAAGAGAACATCCAGGGCATCATCATCGCCAACCCACAGAAGCAGCTGGCAAGCATCCGCCCCTATAATCTGCCATCCCGCCTCTGGCTCTTCCTGATTCAGAAGATGGGATATGCACCCGAAAAGAAATGGAGCGAAATGGGAAAGAAGGGTTGCAACCTGCTGATAGAAACCCTCACCAACGACCTCTATCAGGTGAATGGCAAGGGAGCCTTCAAGGAGGAGTTTGTTACCTGCGGCGGCATCAGCCTCAGCAACATCGACCTGCACACTCTGGAGAGCAAGGTGTGCCCTCACCTTTTCTTTGCCGGAGAAGTACTCGACATCGATGCCATCACCGGCGGCTTCAATCTGCAGGCCGCCTGGACCACGGGGTATGTGGTGGGACAACATATCGGAGAATAGCCTATTCCTCTTTCGAAACAAAGTCTTTCACGATGCGGGTGTATTCCTCGTGATGGTCGCGATATGCCATGGCATGAACGGAGCCTTTAGCGATGAAGATGGCTTTTCTGCCTTTCGTCTTTGTCTCATAAAGCGGATGAAGCATGGCGTAGGGCACGAAGGCATCCTTGTCGCCATGGATAAAGAGCATCGGTTTGGTACTCTTGCGAACCTGCTCTATCTGCTGAGCCTCGGCAAACGACCAGCCGTAGCGATGCTGGCAAAGGGCGGAAGTGGTATTCATCAGCGGGAAGGCAGGCAAGCCAAACTGGTCTTTGAGCTGAGCGGAAAACTCATCCCACACGCTGGTATAGCCGCAGTCCTCCACAAAGCACTTCACGTAATCGGGAGTCTTCTCTCCCGATACTGCCATCGTGGTTGCCGCACCCATCGAAATACCATGAATCACCTGCTGAGTATTCTTCACTCTTCGTTCTTCACTTTTCACTTTAAAAATCTCATTGGCGATTTCCGACCACCTGATCACATCCCATCTATCCTTCCATCCCATCTGGATATGGTCGCCCTCACTCTCTCCATGTCCATACAGATCTGGCAAGAGTACATTATACCCCATATCGTGATTATAGAGATAGGCGATGTGCAGCATTCCCTCGGAGCGCACCTGATAGCCATGTACCACCACGGCAGTCTTTTCCGTAGTCTTCGGTGCATAGAGATAGATGGCATGGGCCTTGTAGCCCGATGGCATCGTGACAAAGGTATCCTTCACGCAATGGTGCTGATACACGGAATCCATCCAGCCAACCATCCAGGGGCACTCGTTCTTCATTCTGTTCTTCCAATGCTCAGCCGTCATTCTCTCCTCCTTCGGATAGTTGAGCGAATAATTGAGCATATAGTTGCTGGCGCCATACAGTCCCAGCACCACAAGCACCACCAAGCCCAAAGCCGAAGCGATGCCTATCTTTCTCATCCTTTTCTGTTTCATCTTCTTCTGTTTCATCTTCTTCATTCTTATTGCTATTACATATATCTATTATAGACTTTCCGCTGCAAAATTAAGGAAAAAGATGGAAATGGCAAAGAAACAGAGGGAAAAATCCTGTAAATTCCACAGCCAACGACAGATTCATTCAACTCTACTCCACTCTTAACAAAGAGCTGTTTATATTCTTATTAACATCCTTCTCTACTTTTTGGGTCTTCCTGCCAAAGTCTAAGGAGTAAGCAACCTTGATGCTGGCATATTGCGAAGCCGTCTGGTCTTTGATGCTCTTACTGTAACTGCAGATAGGCAAATCCAACCAATATTGCTTCTCCTGCTTTTTGAAAGGCGATACTACCTGAAGTTCTACATAGAGGTTGCCCCTGCTGTAAGAACACGACATTCCATAGTCGATAGGAGTCTTGCTTATCACCAAAGCTGCTTCATCCAAAGACTTCTTGCCAAAATGAAGGTAAGGCTTCAAGGCAAAATCACCCATGAACATATTCAACCCAAGATTACCCGTCAAATTGTTGTTATGCTTCGACCAGGTAGTCTTCACCTCCGCATGGTTATATCTGATATCTCCCGACAGATTGGCAAACTTACACAGTTTGTACTGCAAAGCGAGGATAGCAGAATAATATTGAGCATTTCCACCGTTCGAGTAAGTCTTCACTATTTTCCCGTTTGCTTCATCCAGGTAATAATCATCAGTTACAGGATGATGATTGTAACGGAATTGTCCGATGGCAGAAACACTCAACCTGTTGAAACGCCCCATATAATACAAATAGGTGTTGATGTCATGCGATTTCTTCAGTTCGGGCATTCCCTTTTCCATCATGTGGGAATTGACCTGAATCATAGCCCGATTGATGACATCCATACCATGATTGGAGTTCACAAAGTTGAATGACCACAAGAGCATTCCCTTATTCAGCTGGTATTGCACATTCGTATTGATGCGAGGAGACAGTTGGCTAAAACTGTTGTCTCCATGCAGATGATATTGAAGCCAATCCAATCCGATGCGGGTTTTCAGGCTCAAGCGCCTGCTAGCCTGGAAATTATAGGAGAAGAAAGCCAACGACTCCCCTTTCCACAGATGCTGCCAAAGTTCGCAATTGCCGGAATAATCGGCATTCCAGACATCGTGATAATGAAACAATTCCACGGATAAGGAATGCTTTTGAGAGAAATAATTATAGATGGCAGACAGCTGGAACGACAGCGCATTCTCGTCTTCATCGGTCATTGCCTCGAAAGGCTGTTCCTGGTAAAGACGATGATAGGAGTTGGCAGAATACTTGCCATGTACTCCCAAGGTAAGCGTCTGATTCTTGCTTAATGGCAAGTTGGCGTTCAGGTCAATCTTAGGAGACAGACTCTTCTTCCGGATATTTGAGAAGATGTCCGTCTCTGTGCTTTCCTTCGCAAAACCAGAAGATGCATTTCTTGGAGTAGAGAGGTTGACGAGCGTAAACTTGCCCACCCAATATCTCTTTCCCTTCTGGTTCTGATAGCGGAACTGCATATATTCCTGATGATTCTGGTAAGAATTCTTACTATAGCTCTCCCTATCAAATAGGGATTGTGGAAACTGATAGTTCTCTTTGTTCCAGGTCTCAGTACCATCCACATGACTATAGTTTGCACCAACAAACACAGTATAGGAATTGTTACCTTTTACATAATTGGTGGCAACGTTATAGTCGCCATGGTCATATCCTATCATCTGCAGTCCGTCAGCCTGCACATATCCTCCATATCGGTATTGTTTGGTGATGAAGTTGACGACAAGCTTATCCTTGGCGTATTTTCCCGATGGAGCATCATGATATTCTATCTTCTCGATGTCACGAGGACGGAGCATCTGTATTTCCCGGATGTCGCATTCCTGCCCATTCAGATACAAGGTGGCTTGCAGTCCCATCACATCCACCTGATTCGACTTTGCATCGATGATGAGTCCTGGGATATTCAGGTTTTCCAACACCCCGAATCCATTGACCGCATGTTTTCGTTGCTGGCTGTTGGGATAGATGACGAGATGATCACCCACACGACTGATATTGGAGGCTGATACCACCACATCATCCAAAGCTTTAGTAGAGACAATAGAGTCCTTCCCAGTGTTCTGAGCGAACACGGGCACAGCAGCCATCAGCAGTCCAAAAGAGCAAAAAACCGTCTTCATTCTTACAATATGTTTTTATTTCATCATTATCTAGTACAAAAGTACACATTATTATCCAAAGCCATTACATCTCTTCCGTTAAATTTGTATAACTGCATCAAATTACCAATTCCATCCAGTTCTTCATCCCTCCTACCCGGAATGCATTCCCATGTTTTGTTATACATCATCTCTTAAAAAAACTAACTCATAGAGATAGCATCCAAAAGTCATAGAGTTACGGGGAGAAAAGCATAGGGTTACGAGAAGAAAACTATAGGGAGAAAAGCTAAAAAAGCCTGATTTTGACTCCAAAACCACAGAAAAAAATAACACGGACAAATTGAATTTGTCCGAACCCTTTGTCCGTCGGCTTATAATATCCTAAATATCAGATACTTAGAACCAACCGGACAATTTGTCCGGACAAATTCAATCTGTCCGTGTTTTTAAAATGAGCTATAATCTGCTCTTTTCTGCATTACCAGCACCCGTACCCTTATACTTGCTCTTGGTGGCATTGAAGTTATAAGTTACCGTCAGAACAAAAGAACGAGAATTCATCTTGCACTTCTTGAACATAGACATACATGTAGCAAACGACTTCTGATTATCGTTCAGACCATGGAAGAGATCGTTTGCCTCCAATTGAATGCTAAGACTTTTCTTTAGGAACATCTTCTTGACAGAAAGATTCAAAGCACTGACACTACCCACTTCTGAGAAGCCAGAACTATGAGATGAAGATATGAAATAATCTACATTAGCCGACCAATCGTGACTCAAGGAAAACCAGTTGTTCAACCGAACAGAGAATTGAGGCTTGCGGAGATTACCATGATAACCATACTTCTCACCATTCACAAACTGTTGTTCAAAATCCAACTCCCACATCGGATGCCAGAAACCAACCACAGGAGTTGCCACTAAAGATAAGTCCATTACCTGTAAATAATCTATATTATAGGGCTTACTAAGCAGAATATCTGAGGTTGTATCATATAGCATTTCAAGAGTGGTGATGGCATGTTTGTTATAACCATAATTGGCAGAAAATCCTAACCAACCATACTGAACATCCCATCCTAAATTATATATATTGGTAGGAAGCAAAGAAGGATTACCACCCTCGTAAATATAACGGTTGTCATATCTGGTAAAACCGGAAAGGACATCATAAGAAGGACGCTGAGTTTTCATCGATGCACTCCACTCCATCTGAAGTTTCCCCTTCTGATAACCAAGAGAGAATGTAGGGAACACATTATCGTATGTCCTACTCATCTCCCGTTCAGAGCAGTCATGACTTACATGCTCATATCTAGCTCCAGCCTGTAAGCCAATATGATTGCCTATAGCAAGATCGATATTGGCAAATGCAGCAAAGTTTTGCTCTTCTATCCTACTGTCAGAAGTGGCGATATACTCCTGTTCGTTCTGATAGAAATTATGAACATGACTATTGGTATATTCTGTTCCAACATTGAGATTTACTTTTTCAGAAAGAGGATAACCCAATTCCAACTTACCAGCCAACATGCGGCGTTTGTTTCTTGTTATACTGTTCACATCACGTGAGCCAAGTTCCTCACTCATTTCTACGGCATCTTGATAAGTCTTATCAGAAGACCAAAGAGCGGTAGCGTTCAGATTCACACTCATCTTGCCCAGTTTTCCCTCATAGTAGGCATCCGCCTCATGAACAGGACCTTGAATCGTACTACTTTCATCGTCATCATACTTCACTTTGCCTACATGCTTCCCATCTTTCTTCACCTCATAGTCTGACTGCAGATTGAAATATTCATAGGTATTATTATAGACACTATAGAAGATACCCAATGAATTGTTATCATCTATCTGATAGTTCATTCCCCATTTTCCGTATGGATTATGGGAACGCAACGTTCCTGAATAGGGCATCGCCAAGTTTACCTGATGCTGATTACCCATAATAGTGGTCTCCGTAGTTTGAGAAAGATGACGATAGGTATCATTCCACGCCAAGAGCGAGAAGATATCTAAGCCACCCATACGATAATTGAGATTTAAATTCTCTATCCAATTATTCTTTTCGGCAAAGGAATACTTGGAATAGAGACTGCCACTCAAACCCATTCCCTGTTTTTTGATGGTATGTATGCGAATAACAGACCCCACCTCGGCACTATATTGTGCACCAGGATTGGTAATGACATCCACACTTTTCACCTCCTTAGAAGAGAGATGCTGTAATTCCTTGGTATCGTTAACTTTTCTGCCATTGATATAAATTTCAGGAGTACCTTTTCCGAATACGCTACAACCTCCATCGGCGTTCACTCTTACACGAGGAATCTGTTTCAATAAGTCGGAAACCATACCTACATCGCTCAACAATGTACCCTGAACCTGGGTCTGGAATCCACCATGGGTTAACTTGGTACGAGGGCGAACCGCCTTCACTATCACCTTCTGCAGGTTCATTGTTGCCTCCTTCAGAGTTATTGTTCCTATCTTGCCTGTATTATATGTATTGCTTGCCGTAATATAGCCCACGCAACTTACTCTTACTATCGCCTTTCTCGCCTCGCAGGGAATCACGAACTGGCCGTTCTCATTCGTCACGCCGCCATTTATCAATGAAGAATCACGAACATTCAGCAGGGCTACATTGGCGAAATCTACTGGGCGTTTCTTATTGTCGATGATGCGGCCTATCATCTTGGTGGGAGTCTTCTGCGTACACTCCACAAAGATGTTTTCGCCATCTATCGTCATCTTCATCGGATAGAAACCCATGATCTGGCGGATGGCATCCGGAGCTGTTCGCTTCACGATACTTGTTGTAACCGTGAAATCCTCCAGTTCATCATACATAAAGTTGATACGATAATCCTTGGTGCTCTTGGCAAGGATGGTGAGCGCTTCTGACATAGAAGTGTTGCGGAAGCTGCGGGTGATGCGTTGGGCATAGATGGTCTGAAGAGAAAGGCTCATCAGACCTGCCAGCAGCATGATATATCTTAATCTTTTCATCTTATTCCACGATTAAAGTTTGACCTTCTTGACGAATATTCACTTTCTCGAAATGATTCAACAGTTCGATGATATCATCCAGACTCATGTTCTTCTCCAGTTGCAGGAAAAGACGAATGTGGCGAGCCGACTCGTTCTGATAAGTTACCTGGAGATGGAAATGCCCGGCGATAGGAGTCAGGATATTCTGAAGCTCAGCGTTTTCGTAAACCAATGGGAGCTGGGCAAGACTTGCAGAATCTGCCTTTTCTTCTATGTTGGATTTCTGAGGAGCAGAAACCTGCTGGATAGAATCCTTTCGGGATGCCACGAGTTCGGTATTGTTCTTATCAGATGGCTGATGGGAACGGGTTACCAGATGAATAGCAGCAAAGGTGATGCCGGAGACGACAAGGACGGCAGCAACGGCAGCCACCTTTCTCATCGGACTACAGAGAGGAAACAGCTTGGCAGTTTGCTGGGTTTCTGCATTCTGACTCATCTCTTCTTTCTGCTGCTTTTCTTCTTTCTGCTGCTTTTCTTTCAGCTTCATCTCGTCTTTCAGCTTCTCCCATTCTGCATCAATCGAAGGCATCTTCATCTCTTCCTTCGACTTGCCGAAATCCAGAGACTGTCGGGTCTCTACCAACTGCTGATAGAGGTCGTTCACTTCCTCATCGCCCAAAAGTTCATCCTTCTGGGTTTCGGAATACTTTTCGGGATGCTCCAGGAGATCGAGGAGCATATCCCATTTCTGAGAATCCATCTTCTGAGGATTTATGTCAGATAATTCATGTTTCATTTTCTTTTCCTTTCTTCATTTTAGGGTTCCATTGTAAGGACGTCTTCAGACAATAGAATCATGGTTATGCTATTTTCCTTTCAACTTTTCTCTGAGCGTTCGCAAACCTTTTACGATATGCTTGTTCACTGCCGAGACGCTGATGCCCAGCTCCTCCGCCGTATCCTTATACGACATTCCTTCCCGATAGCACAATCGGATGACGGAAGCAGTCTGGTCGGTCAGTTCGTGGTCGATGCAATCCACGGCAGCCTGCCATCGCTCTTCCAGGCGAGAAGGTTCTTCCTCCGTCAATTTCTCTTCCGAGAGAGGAAGAAGCCGTTTCAGTCGTTCATCTCTCTTCTTTCTGGCTATAAGATTGATGCAGGCATTCTTCACGCTCCGCATCAGGTAAGCCCGGTCTGGAACCAGCTGTTTATCCCACAATCTGGAGAACACATCACTCACCACATCCCTCGCCTCCTCATTATCATGGAGCAAGGCAAAGGCGAAGCGATACATCTGCTCGTAATGGTCGTGGAACAGCCGTTCCATCCGCTGTTCATTTTCTTCTGTCATCACGTCATTTTCTTCTTGTTTCTACTCTTATATACAAGCTTTCCTGAAATCAATTACCCCTAAAATGAAGAAATCTTCTACTTTTTTTTGGAAAAGCAATGCAAAGGTAATAAAAAACTAGAAAAAAGCTTGCTCTTTCGAATAAAAAGTGTATCTTTGCAGCTAAGAAACAACATCATTATATTATGGGTAAACGAGCCATCATAGAAGCTTTACGCCATTATTTCAGCACCCAACCCGTACTGAAAGCCTGGCTGTTCGGTTCTTTCTCCAGAGGGGAAGAAACGAAGGATAGCGATGTCGATATTATGGTTTCTTTGGACAAGAGCAAACCTATAGGTTTAAAATTCTTCGGCATGTGGAACGATTTGGAAGAACTCTTAGGTAGAAAAGTTGATTTGGTATCAGAAGGAACCTTACTCCCTTTTGCACAGGAATCAGTAGAACGTGATAAAATCTTAGTATATGAGAGAACGAAGTAGAGATAAAAACCGCCTAGAGCACATGCTCAGAAGAAGTAAGATTTTAGAAGAACGCCGCAAACATGTTGATCCTGAGATTCGCAGGTCTGTAGATTTGTCTTTCCAAATCGTAGATAAGATACATGACATTCTGGTTTCTAAAGGGATGAAGCAGAAAGACCTAGCCCTTCTACTCGGAAAACGGGAAGCGGAAATAAGCAAATGGATGCGGGGAACACATAATTTTACAATAGACACTCTTGTATCTATTGAGGATGCTCTCCAAGCTCCGATATTAAATGTAGTTCATCAGGATTTAGAAATATGTGTGTGATTTTTTAATCGGTCAAGCAAAGAGCAAGCCAATATGGTTTTGCCTTCGCTTGACCGATTGTCATATATTACCCCTCTATTTGCAATAACTATGCAACTGGTAAGAGTATTGACCACACTCAACTTATCGATAGGAGCCACACGAGAAACGATTGCCGTTAATGCGGCAAAGAAGGCTGAAAGCAAAGCATAAAAGCCCCGATGCGTCACGCACCAGGGCTTCGAGCTCTTTTTACAATAAAAATGAAACAATCATCTTTGCTAGAAAGAGACTGCTCTTTAAACGTACTGTAGAACTGGCTTATCTATCAAGAGTCCAGTGTCTATATCTTCCTTGATCTTTGCAATGCCTTGGCGAATTTTCTCCAGACTCTTGCCTTGCGGCGACTTGATGCCAGCCGCATACTGTCGCAAAAGAGAAGCGTTCATGCCGATATATTTGGCAAACGCCGAGATGCTGAGCGGATAGTAGTTGAAGAATGCCCCTACATCGAAGACGAAGTGAAACTCCAAGTCTGGATATTCCTTGCCCTCCTCCTCGTAGAACTCCCTCATCTCCTTATCTGCTATAAGAAAATCCTCCATGGCAGCCTTTGCGGTCTTGCCATCACCGATGAGACCAAACGTCAGGTCATCGGTCCCAGTCATAAAGCAAGAATATAAATCCTTGCCAGACTCCACAACAACGGTAACTTTCCTTGCCATATCTTCTATATTGTTATAAGTTCATAATCAAAAGTGTTCTTCTCGCATACCAAGATTCTCATGGAAGAAGAACCTGGGCTAAAGCCCAAGTTCTTGATAGATAGATTTGAGAGTGCCTTGCGGCACCTCTCCAGTTCCATGCCGAGGAACGACTGCGCTCTTCCCATTGGCAGGGTTGGACCAGATGTCGTGTCGGCCTCCATGACGAAGTAGAAAGCACCCCGCTTTCTTTAACTTCCGATACAGCTCGCTGTATTTCATAATCTTAGTACGTTTAAAGAACACTTTGTCCTCATTGGACGATGCAAAGGTAACAATAAAGTTATTTACCGCCAAACATTTCGGTAACTATTTTGTTACGTTAACTGAGATTTAACATTTGTGGGCGCAAATATCAGTCTCTCTTTTTTCTGTTACTTATTATCTATACAGTTGAGCCAAGCGAAAAACTAAGCAAAACATAGATTATTTTCGAAAAACCTATGCAAAGGTACAAAAACAAATAGAGATATGCTAAACGTCTGCCTTTTTATTTCGTTAATATCCTTATTTCAACCTCCAAAAAGAGGAAGTAACAGAGATAAAAGACATATCTATGTAAACAATATTCCAAGAAATACATATTCGCCTGAAATGCTAGAAAAACAGGGCATAAAGAGATTTAGAATTTTCCCTTAAGGAAAAATAAAAATATCCTTAAGGGAAAAAATATTTTTCCTTAAGGGAAGGAACAAATCCCCTTAAAGGCTTTTTTTGCCCACGCCACACCTGTAAAGATTCCATCACAAGACAAAATTTTAATCGGTCAAGCAAAGAGCAAGCCAATATGGTTTTGCCTTCGCTTGACCGATTATCATATATTCATTGTTTATTAAGAGAGTTTCTTCCTAACAAAAACTACAAGCGGCTCTTTTCTGCATTACCAGCACCTGTACCCTTATACTTGCTCTTGGTGGCATTGAAGTTATAAGATAAGCTCATACCTACACAACGCTCATAGCCATAACAGTCTTTTTCCATTACAGTATGGCTGCCATACATTGTCCATTGTTCCGTGTCGGTCTTGAACAAGTCGTTGGCATAAACGCCTATTACAAGAGCGTCGTTGAGGAACGACTTTGTGAATTTCATATCCACACGAGCAAATGACTTTGTTTTTTGCAGGTCATTAAGCCTACCCGTCTTATATCTCATATTGAGAAAAGCCTTTAGTGTAGACGTTATGTTGAAACGATTGTTTAGACGGAAGTTGAAGCATGGTCTGTTTGACAGTTTGTTGACATCAAAACCGTCAGTACACAAGAACGACTGTGTGTAGTCTATCTCTGCCATAGGATTATACCAACCAAAACGGGGCGAAGCCACTATCGAAACATACACATCCTGACTATTATTGAAGTTGACATTGCGTAGAAAAACAATGTCTTTGCCTTGATAGAGTGTGGCTACCCACACTATCGGCTTGTCTATATAGTTGTAGCCAGCATTCAACGACAACCAGTCGTACGCCACATTCAAATCAACATTATTTGTTATACATGGACGGAGATAAGGATTTCCCCCCTCATAAGTATAGCGGTTGTCATACTGCACCTCATCTCGCAGACTGTTATAGCTTGGGCGCCGTGTCTTGCAGGTATAGGCAAGTTGCAATACCCATTTGCCACTGTTCCATGACATAGAAGCAGAAGGAAACCAATCGGAATATCTACGACTCGGCTCAGTCTGCAATCCTCCGAAATAATAATAATCGGACTTTACATACTCGTATCTTACACCTGCATTTGCAGAGAATGCTCCAAACTTCAAACCATACTCAGCAAAGCCGGCTATGCTCTGTTCGTTAATCTTTGTATTCGATGCATCTACATATTGCTCGGCATTGGCATATTCGCCACGAATACGGGATGAAATAAATTCGGAGCCTACACTTAGTGCTCCCTTCCAAGCGGGGTAAGACAAAATGAGTTTAGCAGCAGCCATGTCACTATGCTGTCTGTTACGTGTATGAACGTCGCGACTCTCAATATCTGCGCTGCTTTCTTTGATTGACATAGTCCTGCCTTTCTTTTTCCAGAAATAAGTGGCGTTGAAGTCCACACCCAATTTACCAATCTTACCCACATAATAGGCGTTAGCATTATGCACCGGACTAAAGCAATCACTTATATTGGCCGCTTCGTTTACGAATGCTGTTTGCACCCCGTCTTCCATTATCTTCTGATAAGAGTCGGTCGTTCCTCCTTTGCCCGAACCATACTGATTCTCATAGCTCAATCCAAATGTATTGTCATCATCTATAGAATAAGCAAAAGCAACCTTTGCGCCAGTTCCCTTTGAGCGATACTTAATCGGTGAAGTCTGTTCTATAAATATATTCTTCGTGCCATTGATTTCGGTAGACAATACATTATCCTCACCGCCTGGTGTCGTTGTTCCCCAAAGTTCGCCAAACACTTCTGCTTTTCCTGTGCGATATGTTGACGATAGGTATTGCGAACCACCCCACCACTTGTTGAACTTTGTAGTAGTATAGTTCTCGCCACTCCATCCTTCGCCTTGACGGCGAATTGTTCTGATACGAATTACAGACTTAATCTCTGCATTGTATTTGGCACCAGGAGCGGTTACAATCTCTACATTCTTAATATTATCCGACTTCAGTTGATGAAGCTCTTTGAGATCGTTCACCTGTCGGTTGTTGATATAAATAAGCGGTGAACCTTTGGCAAACACATTCACCGTTCCATCCGAACTGACATCAACGCGAGGCATTTCGCGCAACACATCAGTTGCAGTACCAATTTTGTTTAGCTCTGAGTGCTCTATATCCACAAGCATTCCCTCTTTGCCCAACTTTATATTCTGGCGCATAGCTTTTACCTTCACGCCTTTAAGGTTTATCGTATTCTCATGCAACACGATAGTCCCTATCTTACCTATATTATATGTATTGCTTGTCGTAATATAGCCCACGCAACTTACTCTTACTATCGCCTTTCTGGCTCCGCAGGGAATCACGAACTGGCCGTTCTCATTTGTCACGCCGCCATTAATCAATGAAGAGTCACGAACATTCAGTAGGGCAACATTGGCGAAATCTACAGGGCGTTTCTTATTGTCTATGATGCGACCTATCATCTTGGTGGGAGTCTTCTGCGTACACTCCACCATGATATTATCCTCCACCTGCGTCATTCTGATGGGATAGAATCCTATCAGCTGCATGATGGCATCGGGAACACTCTGGTTTCTGATGCTCTTGGTCACCCTGAAATCCTCCAGCTCATCATACACGAAGTTGATGGTGTACTTATGCTGGCGGGCATTCAAATCCTTCAACGCCGCAGAGAACGACACATTATTATATTGTCGGGTGATGCGCTGGGCATAAGACTGCTGAACCCCAAACAGCAGGAAGAGAAGAAGAAGCTCTCTGATAAGCTTGCCGCTAACGGGCATTGGTTTCCAAAAATCTCTCATAAACATATCCTCCTATCTTATTTCACCATCAATATACCGTCAATATACTCTATCTGTATGCGGTCGAAAGCATTCAAAATCTCCAGGTTCTGCTCCAAAGTCTTCGTCTTGTTCCAGTTGAAGAAGAGACGGATGTGCTGGGCACCGGCATCCACATACTCCACCTTGACATGATAGAAACCGGATAACTGAGCCAGAATGGTTCCCAATTCAGCATCATCAAACACCTCGGGTTTCATATCAAGAGAATCCTTGTTCTCTACTGTTGCAGCACGAAGACTGTCATTCGGCAACGCCTGGGTTGTTGCCAGCTGTTCTGTCGCAGCCTTGTTATCCGCTGCCTGATCAGAAGCCGAGAACCCCAACCAGCCATTGTGAATCGCAGCCAAGGCTACACCCGAAAGGAAGATGATGCCGACGATGGATGCAGCAATCTTCACCCGGTTGCGATAAGCGCCCTTGGATTTGCCGGCATCTATCGCCAACTTATCCTCGTGATGTGCCTGAACAAACTCCTTCCAAGCCCCATCCACATCCACCGCCTTCGGATTGGCTTTCTTGCCAGCCATTCTCGCCATCGCCAGTTCATGGAAGAACTCCTTCACTTCCTCATCGGCAAGCAGGTGCTCCACCTGCTCGTCGGTATATTTCTCGGGATGCTCCTGCATGTCAAAGAGCATCATCCGCTTTTCTTCTTTACTCATGTTTGTCATTGTCTTGCTCATTTAAATTGTTTCTTAATCCAGTCCATCGCCTTCGAGAGATGGTTGAATACCGTCACCTTGCTCACTCCCACTTCATCAGCCACCTCCTGATAAGATTTCTCCTGAAGATAGCGCAGACGGAAAATGAGTTGCCGGATAGGCGGTTCCAGGTTTTCGATGAGAAGCATCAGCCGGTCGAGTCGCTCGTCGGTCTCTTCCGAGAGAATCACGTCGGCATCATCCAGCAGCAGCTTCGCCACCCTTTCTTTCACGCTCTTATGAGCTATCAGGTTGAGACAGCGGTTGCGTACGCTCCGCATCAAGTAACCATCCTCACTCCCAGGCACCAGAACCACATCATCGGCAAGAATCTGGGCGAATACTTCGCTCACCACATCCTTGCTCTCGTCATCATCCGAAAGAATGCATCTGGCCAGATTGTACATCTTCGCGTAATGCTGACGGAATAACTGTTCTATGTCCTTTTTTCTGTTCATATACTATCTATACAGTTGAGCCAAGCGAAAAACTAAGCAAAACATCAACTTTTTTGTTTTTTCCTTTAAATCCGAATCGAAATCACCAAGAATCTCCCCGGATTTGAATGCAAAAGTACACAAACTATCGGAGATAGAAGACAAATGGTAAGGATAAATCGATTTTCTGTTGATTTATTTGTTCATTCCAACATTTTTTAGTACTTTTGCCCACCAAATTACGAACAAGTAAATAAGATTGGTATAAAATAGGTATTACCAAGATAAAATAAAGAATAGATTAGATAAAGGAGAATAAGATTATGTCAACGATTATTTATCCATCACCGATATTCGGTCCAGTAAACTCCCGCCGTCTGGGAGTTTCACTGGGCATCAACCTCATGCCATCTGATGGCAAGGTCTGCTCATTCGACTGCGTTTATTGCGAATGCGGATTCAACGCCGACTTCCGTCCTAAGAAGAAGCGCCCTACCCGCGAGGAGGTAAGAGAAGGATTGGAGAAGGTTCTGAAAGAGCGCCACGACAACAACCAGCCTTTGGACGATATCACCTTCGCCGGAAACGGTGAACCTACGGGACACCCAGACTTCAAGGGAATCGTGGAAGATACGATGGAACTCTGCAAGAAATATTTCCCTGAAGCACAAGTATCCGTACTCAGCAACGCCACCTATATATATAAGGAGGAAGTGAGAGAGGCGCTGATGCTCGTGGATAACAACATCCTGAAACTGGATACCGTGGATATGGATTACATCAAGAAGCTGGACCGCCCTCAGCAGCCTAACTACGACGTGAAGGATGTGATCAAATATCTGAAGATGTTCAAGGGGCACGTCATCATCCAAACCATGTTCCTGAGAGGTGACGGTTTGGACAATACCAGCGAGCACTTCGTAGCTCCTTGGCTGGAGGCAGTGAAAGACATCCAGCCTCAGCAGGTAATGGTTTATACCATCGCCCGCGAAACACCAGACAAGTTGCTGGAAAAGGCACCAAAGGAAGTACTCGATGCCATCAAGGAGCGTGTAGAGGCACTGGGCATCAAGTGTACAGCCAGCTATTAAGAGATAATCAGGATAAGAAAGAAAAGCAAGTAGAAAAAAGAAAGAATGAAAGCGAAAAGTAATATCCTTATTATCAGCGACATGTGTGGCTACGGAAAGGTATCTGCCGCAGTTCAGATGCCAATCCTCTCTTATATGGGACTCGACGTGTTCAATCTGCCCACCATGCTTATCAGCAACACCTTCCCATACGGCAAGTATGCCATTCTAGAATGCACTTCATATATCGAGGAAGCCTTGCAGAAGTGGAACGAACTAGGCATTCACTTCGATGCCATCACCACGGGTTTCATGGCTTCGGAGCGTCAGGCTAAGCTGGTGGCACGCTATTGCAGAGAACAGGCAGCACTGGGCACCGACATCTATGTGGATCCAGTGATGGGCGATTACGGCAAGCTCTATGGTGGAGCCAGTGAGAGTACCGTGAGATGCATGAAGGAGATGCTGAGCGTATCGCATCTCTGTTTTCCCAACTATACCGAGGCTTGCCTGCTGACGGATTCGGAATACAAGGAAGAGGGAATCTCGGAGAAGGAAGCCTATGAACTGATAGATAAACTGAGAGCCATTGGTTCCCACTCCGTGCTCATCACCTCGTGCATCGTAGAGGGTCAGCATGCCGTTGTAGGTTTCAATCATCTTACAGAAGAGTATTTCCTCCTGCCCTACGAAGAAATCCCCGTTCAGTTCCCAGGCACCGGCGACATCTTCTCCAGCATCATCGTGGGCAGACTGAAGGATGGCGATCATCTCCGCCATGCCACCCGTATAGCCATGGATACCCTGCGCAACTGGATAGACATCAACAAGGATGATAAGGACAAGAACCGCGGTATTCCTATAGAAAGACATCTGGGTGACTTGTAGATTGCCATTTAGCAAACACAGAAGCAAGGGAATACCAATTAAGTTATAATGGAAAAGAAAGAAACAAATACACTCAGTATATTTCAGCGCCCGATATGGGTAAGCCTGTTCGCTCTTACGGCTGCTATCTCGTGGGGATGGGCTTACCCATTGATCAAAATGGGAATGGAAGAATATCAGATTACAGCAGACATGACCGGAAGCAAGATGCTTTTTGCAGGCATCCGCTTCTTCATCTCCGGCATCATCATCCTTGCCATCGCCAGAAGCTCGCATCGAAAATTCGGATTCAAGAAGCAAGCTGTCCGGAAGGAGAATCATGATGTTCAGAAGAATGGAAGCTTCAGTTTCCTGACAAATTCAAATGTCTGGTTCCTTCTCCTCTATGCACTCCTCAACACCACTCTGCATTATGCCTTTTTTTATTTCGGACTCTCGCATAATGCAGGAGCCCGTTCGGCGATACTCAATTCGATGAGCGTCTTCACGGTGGTTATCTTTGCCTGCATCTTCTTCAAGAGCGACAGAATGACGTGGCGAAAGGCATTGGGCTGCATCATCGGATTCCTGGGCATCTTAGCTTGAACCTTGGCGGAAAGGAAAGCGGAAGTTTCACATTCCTGGGCGATGGTATGATTATCCTCAATGCCCTGTGTGGAGCCAGTGCTTCCCTGCTGACCCGAGGATTGAGCAAAAGAGTGGATGTTTTCGTAGGAACCGGTTATTCGCTGAGCATCGGTGGAGCCTTGCTGGTGATTCCTGCATTGTTAATGGGTGGCTATCTGCCAGTCATCAGCCTCTGGGGCATCACTATCCTTCTGCTACTCATCGCCATCTCAACCATCAGTTTCGCTCTCTACAACAAATTATTGAGCTGCAATCCCGTAGGAAAAGTAGCGATATACAATTCGCTCATCCCCGTAGTAGGAGCCATAACCTCCTGTCTCTGTCTGGGCGAAACCTTCTACTGGAAGTATCTGATAGCAGGCGCATTGGCTACTGTCGGAATTTATATCATCAATAAAGGGAAGAAATAAATTCCGGCTGTTGCCCATGCAACCCATATAGAAAGCAAAGCCACCTATTTCAAGATACCCGTTTCGCGCTCCTCATTGTTGATATTCCGCTGTATCTTACGGTATTCCTTTCCCCGATTGATATTCCAGGCAACACCGATACGGAACAAATTACCTCCCGAATTGTCATATCCACGAACCTGCTTGCGGAGTAATGCGTTGACGATTTCTGCAGAATAGGATTTCGGATGAGCCATAAACGGATTATGCATATAGAGCGTAAAATCGAAATCACCTATATGATAACTGGCTGAGGCAGCCAATGAAGGAGGATTATGCCCGATGTTCTCTCCCTCCATAAAATTCCAACCGTTATCAGCATACAGCATCACAGTCCATTTTCCCCAATATCCCTGTAATGTTCCACCATAATTATAAGCGGTATAACAATGACTGTACTCATCGCCCTTATTGAAAAAACGGTAAATACCTGCATTCACAGATAATATAAGGTGGTCGGGAATAAGGTCAAACCGGGTATCATTCGTAAGATACAACATATTACAATGGGGCTGATTCGTCTGGGTATAAAGAAACTGATCATCTTCGGTACGGATGTATTTCGCCAAATTGCAATGACGATTGATGCGATAATTCAAGGTAAAATCAGTATTTATCCTTGGTTTACTGAAAGAGAACGCAACCCAGTTCTCATATCTACTGTTAGGCTTAAGCGAAGGATTACCCACAGTCCATTCCATACTGTTCTTTCGAATACGGGTATCCGAAATCATAGCTATCTGCGAAATATGCTGTGATAATTCACTTCCCAAGCGGATCTGAAACGAAGATGTCAAGGAATAAGCCAATGTGAGTTTCGGACGACAAAGCCAAAAACTAAAATCCTCATCTCCCTGTCGATAAGACTGATTACTCAACCCGAAGCCAGCCACATAAGTTAAACGGGATGTTCCTTCCTTGAATTGTTCCAAACTTCCCTTGATTTGTGCAAAACCATAAATACCCAATGAACGGATACCATTCTCGCTAACCACATCACCCAAATACTGATTATCCATATATTTCCAGTTCAAGTTGGTTCCTGCAGAAAAAGTAAAGGGTTTCAACCGGTTTTCATAGATAGCCTCGGCTATGAGCGAATAGGTCTTTCCATCTACCTGATATTGATAGGGTTCGCCCTCACCTTCATAATAGGCTCCTTTGGTGTGGATATAAGTGCCCAAAACATCTGCCGACAAAGACTGATGCTTGCCCAGCTGATGATAGAAATACAAATCGAGAGCAGGAGTAAAATCCCTACCCTTGCTGGTTCTGTAAACAGGATACGCAGGCTTTCCAGATTCAGAAAACCACATCTCATTCGATGTATAAGGCTGATTGCTGAAATCCGTGGTAAGCGTTGTCTGGAATACATATAAGGCAGAATCAGCCAGATTATACTTCAACTGCAATGTATTATCATAATTTCGAGTTGCCACATTCATGATTTTTCGAGATATCTGATACTCAGAACCATCATGTAGAAGATACTGAGCATCCTCATTATATTCGGATGCCTTATTATCCACATAAGTCTGCTCATATAAAATATTCAATTGGCTCTTGCCCCTATTGATAGATGCATAGACATCGTTCGAACCGAGCTTGGTAGTTAGCGCATTAGTCAGGTTGAAGCCCAAACTGCCACCCGATGAAGCCCTGCGGGTATGAATATCTATCACGTATGCAATATTCTTTCCATATCTTACGCCAGGGCTGTCGATATAATCTACACTCATAATAGAAGCTACATCCAGCATCTGCACGTCATGCATATTGGCGAGAATGCCATTGATACGAATCTGCACTTCTCCTTTATTATCGGTAGCAGAAATGGAACGGCCAGCCTCATCAACCCTGATATGAGGCAAAGCCAACTTTCCTAAAAGCGAAAAACCAGAAAAAGAACGCTGCTTCTGAATATCGCTTGGGAATATCAACTTGCCATCTTCCTTGTTGACTACTCGTGCCGCCTTCACAACAACCTCTTGCAAGGCTATAGAATCATTCGATACCTTCTGGATCTCCTGGGCACTTATTTCTGCACAAGAGATCAATGCCCACAGCATCAACATAGCTGTTAACAATTTACTTTTCTTCATTGTCATCATATACTTTTTCTAAAACTTGTTTTCTGCTGCAAAGGTATCAAAAAGAGAAGACCAAAGCGAAAAATATGACTGACATGAGTCTGACATTTATCAATTAACGAATATTATATCTAGTTTTATACCATCTTTCATAGAATTTCTGTACTTTTGCATTTGAATCTTTAAACAGTATATCATTTAAACAGAATAGATAATATGAAACTGAAAGCATATCATTCCATCCTCATCTTCGCCATCCTTGTGATGTCTGCGGCATTCTCCAGCGTAAGCAACTACCGCAAGGCACAGTATGCCATTGTACAAGATATGAACAAAGCTTTGGCTCTGACTCTTCAGGAAAATAAATATCAATGGATTACGCCTGATACCATCCAGAGCTACCGCTCACATCTCAGCATCAACCTACTGAAATCGACCAGTAATCTCTGCTATGTGATGGAAGACAGAAGAAGAGGGAAGAACAATTCCCAGTTGGTAAATAGCGCCAACCTGCTCAGCAGCAAACAGATGCTCCTCAACGAGCATTCTATCCAAAGTTATGCTAACTGTTCGATGGCAGATGTTTTGAGTATGAGCAACCAGCGGACATCTTTGACGCTTACCCTCATGGCTATGATTTGGGCAATTGCATCGCTATACTATCATCGCAGAAAACAACCCTGGAATCATGAGGCTGATATGTTCGGCACCATGTGCTATTCTCAAGACGAGGATTCCTTCTACAATCAAGAAAGCGGACAAGCCATCAAGTTTACTCCGATGCAGCACCAGCTGATGCAACTCTTCTTCAACAATACGCATCACCAACTCTCCAAACAGGAGATTTGTGATGCTCTTTGGCCCAAGAAACCGGATGCCAGCGAAACGCTCTATACCTTGATTCGCCGTATCAAACCGGTGATTGAGCTGAATAGCAACCTCATGATAGAATCGGAAAGAGGCAAGTCTTACCGACTGATAATCAGATAAGTTCAGAAATGTCAGCCAAATGTCATACTTATTATTTGGCAGTTTCTCATCTTCTTCATACCTTTGCATCTAAAATATAAAAGTAGCAAAGATATGAAGAAGAATTTTTTGATAGCAGTTGTCTTGCTGATGATGATAAACTTCATCATCAACTACCACCATGAGGTTACGAAAGAGAAGCATACACCGATGGCGGATTTCAAGACCAAGGTAGAGATGGCGCCCATGAAGGAATACAATGATCCGGACTTCGGCTACGTTGTCAAATATCCTTGCTTCTTCCAGCAGGAGGATACTTCGGTATCGGGATACCAGGGCTATGCCCGCTTCTCATTCACCAACCATGCCAACATCATCCTGGAGAGTTACGTTACCCCCAACTATAGCAACACCCTCCAGGCTTGTGCCGATTCTCTAGCCCAGAAGCTTCATTCGGAAAGGACGATGCAGGCATCGGATAAAGCATTCATCCTCTCCGGTCCTGTCTATGAAAACGGAGTAAGAGTAGATGGCTACAGTCATTACGATAAATTCATCAAGAGTGGCAGAATACTCTTCGTCTATTCCCTCACCTATCCCGACAGCTACAAGCCAGCCATGCCCCGACTGTTCAAACTCATAGACGACTGGAGAGTATTGGGAGCATATTGATTTGTGCTAAGCGGCAAGCCAATAACCAAGGTAGGCATCAACTTCGATATTTATCCCCTATCACCAAACGCTATCTATCCTTTCTTTTTATACACAAAAGTGTAATTCTTAAGCCGCACTCTTGAGAAATACACTTTTGTGTCAAAGGCTTTTTACTTAAAAGCTATACTTTTGCAGCAGAAAAATAAAAAAATCAAGCAAAACTGTAGCAATATGAAGGAAAAAGTAATTTTTACCACAGTGTTGTGCCTCTCGGCTATGACTCCGATGATGGCGCAGAATATCACCGGCAAGGTGATGAACACCAAGGGAGAACCTTTGGCGTATGCCAATGTAGTATTATTGAATAGAACTGACTCGGCTTTCGTCAAGGGTGCTGTGAGTGGAGAGGATGGCAGCTTTGTCATCGACTCTTCCTGCCACGGCGGAATCATCAAGGTGACATCCGTAGGCTATAAGACAATCTGCAAGGATTGCGAGGGCGAGAATGTGGGCATCATCAAGATGGAAGAAGACAGCAAGATGCTCGGCGAAGTAGTCGTAAAATCATCCCTGCCTAAGACTATCCTGAAGAATGGCGGAATGACGACAACCGTTGTCGAATCCGTACTTGAGAAGGCAGGAACCATGGAGAACCTGCTCGACCGCATCCCTAACGTTTCTGCCCAGAATGGCAGCATCAAGGTATTCGGACGCGGTGAGCCTGTTATCTATATCAATGGACGACAAATGAGAGACAAGAGCGAGCTGGACCGTTTGCATTCCGACAACATCAAGTCGGTGGAAGTCATCACTAACCCTGGTGCTCGTTACGCAGCCAGCACCAAGGCGGTCATCCGTATCACAACGAAGAAGATACAAGGCGAGGGCTTCGGATTTGATGCCTCAACCACAGGTGAATATGATGAGAAGAAAAACTTCGGTGGATTTGGCCAATTGAATATGAGCTATCGCAAGAATGGCTTAGAGCTGGGCGCATACGCCTTTGGAGCAAGACAATACCAGCCAGACAATAAAGATTTACAGCAGAAGACATATCTTGACAAGACTTGGAACCAGAAGAGTGAAATCAGACAAGTAGGTATTCTCGAAGCCATGAACTTCCGCTTGGATGCCAGCTACCAGTTGGATGCCAACAACTCGATAGGAGCCAACTTTGGTTTTCTAAGAAATCCTAAGCAAACATGGAACGGCGATATGAGTTCTTTGATATTGCAAGACGAAGAATTGTCTGAAAGTTCTGATAGTCATGCTGATTTCTTTTGGCAGAAGAATAATCTTTCAAGCAATATTTACTATGTAGGAAAGATTGGCAAACTCGGCATCGATTTCAATACCGACTGGCTATGGTCGAAGGAATACCAGAACGATGTTACCAAAGAGCAATACCAGGAAGTGGGGATGAATGCACAAAGCCAAACGGCTCAAAGCTTGACTAACAAGGACTATCATCTGCTCGCTTCCAAACTGGTGCTTTCTTACCCATTATTAGGTGGTAATTTGTCTTTGGGCGGTGAATATTCCAATACCCATCGTACCTCAAAGTATCAAGTGGTGCCAACCAACCTGGTATCGGATGACGACAGCCGTATAACGGAAAGCATGACATCCTCATTCTTGACCTATTCAAGAGATTTCGGTAATCTGAGTTTGGAGGCAGGTATGAGATACGAGTACATCGACTTCAATTACTATGAATATGGCAAGTATGTGCCTGGGCAAAGCAAGTCGTACGGCAATTGGTTCCCATCCATCAGCTTGTCAATGCCTGTGGGCAAGGTACAGATGCAGCTGAGCTATGCAGCCGACATCAATCGTCCTTCCTATCATAATTTGCGCAGCGGCATTCAGTATGACAACCGATACACATATGAAACGGGAAATCCATTTCTGGTATCTCAGATAAGCAGAAATCTCAACTACGAGCTGGCTTACAAATGGTTGACATTTGATATGACCTACAGTCATACTTCACATCCAATTATGTCAACAGTGGAGACTTATAAGGATAATCCTGCAATAAGCTTGATGAAGCCTGTGAATGGGAATTCGTATAATGACGTAGAGGCATCCATCAACTTGCGCCCTTCGTTTGGCATTTGGTATCCTTCGTTTACCGCATCCGTCGACAAACAATGGTTTGATATGGAGACGCACGATGGAAAAGCGCTCAACAAGCCAATGGCTTCTTTCCGTTTTGACAATACGCTCAACACCAAATTGGGAATGTTTACGTTGATGATGTCGTATATCACGAAAGGCCATGAAGAGAATCAGTATCTGTACAAGCCAATGTTTTGCACGAATGTTTCTGCATATAAGGCTTTCTTGAAAGACCGTTTGTCGTTTCAGCTCTTCATCTATGATTTGTTCGGGACAAACGATAGCCACATGATTGCTCATTTTGGCAAAATAAAGGAAATGGTGTATGATGGACTGTCAACAAGTAAAGTGTCGCTTACTGTACGATATAAGTTCAATACTACAAGAAGCAAATATAAGGGTACGGGTGCAGGAGAAAGTCAGAAGAACAGAATGTAATCTGCCTATCTGCAGCATCCGGTAATGGTATAATGACAATAAATCTCTCTATAAATGAACAACCCAATAAAATTGTTGATTAGTGGCGCAGACTTGGGAAGCTTGATAGCTTCCTGTGCCTTGCGCCATAACTTCCATGAAAGCTCTTGGCAGGAAGATAGATTTCAAATCTATCTCATAGAAAAGGATACGCTGACGATGGAAGATGTGGATGCATGCGACTTGTCGGGCATCCGGTATGCGGTAAATGCAACCTTGCATGACAACGAAGCCTCTTTTGCTTTCGATGAGAAATGTAAGGAGCAGGGCATCACCGTTATCCATGCCGTCAATCTTGGCAAGGCTGCCTTTCTCGCTGTAGAGAAACCGAAAGGCTATCCTTTCAGCGAAATAGTGAAAAAAGGAACGGATGATTTCCGGTGCTCATTAGGCAAGTATATCTCGCAGTACGGTATGTTCTGGCAGATGCCTGTGCCTTGGGTAGATGAAGCCATCAGGCACTATTCCAAGGAGTCTTTCCCGCAACTGGGCATCGGGGCATACATTGCCGCCGGCTATTGTGCCAACATCCTCGTAAACCTTTTGGAAGGCAAGGAGGTGAAATACTTCCCCAAGTTCTATCTCTCGCCTTTGTTGGAAGAGATATGATTGCGATTATATCATCTGATAGTTTGTGGCATGAAACAGTGCTTCGGCAATGTTCTTCACACCCATCTTGGCGAAAAGGTTGCGCTTGCAAGCCTTTATCGTATCCACCGATTTGCATAGTCGGTCGGCAATATCATTCATCGTGTAACCTTGGGCAGACAATCTCAAAACATCTCTCTCTGTCTCGCTCAAGGTTATGCCTTCTTTCTTTTCCCACTTGTGGCGCAATGTAGAATATTCAAAATAGCCGCGCTCACCATTCTTCTGCATGATGATATGTCCCGGTTCGTCGGTTGCTGCCAATGATACGGTGCAGAGAGCAAGCCAGATTCTTCCATCATCAGAAAGAAGTATCGGAGTGAGGTGATGATGAATCAATCGGCTATGTCTGCCATTGGTAAGATGAAAGTCGTACGAGATGGTATAGTCCAGGCGGTCGCCCACAGGCAATTCATTGAAAAGATCAAAACCTTTCTTGTTCACTTCGAGCAGCATCTGCAGGTCGGCATCCGGAACATGGTCTATATACATCTGATAGCCAGCCTCCATCAATTGCTCCGGTTCCAATCCGCAGAGATAAGCGAGGTTATCTGATGCATAGATGAAGTCCTGATGAAAATAATCGATAACATAGACGCACTGGTAGGTGCTGCGGGCAAAAGCCTTTGCCGCATTCACCAATAATTCTATCTTGTCGTAATCTTCTCTGTTGATATGATTCACCTCGTTGGAATGGAGGAAGAAATCTTCTTTTTCTTTATTCATAAGCTATTCTGAATATTGCATCATTGAAGGAAAGAGATTAATTCTAACATTTTTATTTTACACCCTCCTGCATTGTTTTTAATTCAGAATCTGTCATTTGCAAATAGATGGAAACACCATAGACGGTTTCACCATTGGATTTTACTCCCAAAGGATGAACCATACAGAAAGAGGGTTGAGTACCCATTGTCCAGCCTGTTATCTGAATGTATTCTTTATTGTCAAGCAACAGGACTGTGTGTCCCATTCCGTTGTAATTATTATTGAAAGAATATGTTACTTCTTTCTTTTTCATATCGTTCTTAGCAAGAGCTGAACGATGATAAATTGTTAATTTAGTATTGCTATCAAAATAGTAATTATCTGGAGATGCACCAATCTCATTGTGATAATATTCGAGAGGCAACCTTTTTCCATACTTGTCTATTTCCCATGTGCCATAGTGCTTCCAGCCATGACCAATAAACATTTTGTCGAAGTTTTCTTTGCTAATGCCGCCACCAGCACCAAAACATTTTCCACCTTCACTAAAGTCGTAGTTGCTTCCATGATTATCCAATACCGAAGCCCATTGCTGTTCAAATGTTTCCTCGGAATCATCATTGCAGGATACCACAAAGAAGGATGCAAACAGAACGAATGCTAATCCAACAAAAAATCTAATTGTCTTCATAATTAATCAATATTTATTGTTCTAACAAAAAAACGTTTTATCGTCTGTATTATTATATCAGAGGAGATTTTTTCTGTTTTTTAACTAAATTAAAGTTATTGACTAGGTGCTAATTGATACTAACAGAACTTTTTCGGATCACCAGCAAAAGTGTGTGGCTACGTATAATTTTATAGCCCCAAACATTTGTATATCCATAAATAAAATCGTATCTTCGCAATCCGTCGCAATAGTAAGCCACTTTCAAAAACACTCTTCACTCTTCACAGAAAGAACATAAATGTCTGTAACTTAGAAGCTTGCACGTGTGAAGAGTCTGCCCCACTCTTCACCTCTCTTCACCCACTCTTCACCCGAAAAAATCTGTGTAAATCTGTGGGACGTAAAAAAGTGGTTTCAGCCCCCCGACCAAACAGGGCGAGCTTCCGTTTCAATTTCGTGCGTAATCCGAAGGTGAAGAGTGGTGAAGAGTGGTGCGTAACTCTTCACCTCTCGCACCCCCAGTGTTTATCGGGGTTTCAGCCGATTTGGTGAAGAGTGAAGAGTAAAAAAGAGAGTGGTTGTTTATACCAGCTCCCGACGTATCGTTTTGTGCCTGGCAATGGCAGGTTATTGCCCTGGCAAGGGGCAATGTTGTGCCATAGTGAGGCAATAAGCGATACAAGCCGCTTTACGCATCGTCAGTACTATCATGGCGACCTCTCAGTAACGTCTTTGCGCCTTGTAAGTACTATCGCTATTGCTTGTAAGTACTATCGTTACGATGAGTTGTTCAGATGCCCCATTTTATGTCCATCGTTATAAAAGCTCAAATCCATCATTTATTTTCCTCCTTTTATTCTATTACAAGTACGGCAAAGCATTTGACAATTCTCGGCAACAGTCGTTCCACCATCACACCAAGGAGTGATATGGTCAGCTTCCATTTCTTCTAACTTAAAAGGTTTACCACAATGGGCACAGACTCCTTTTTGTCGCTCATAAGCCTCACGTTTCTGTTTCTTATCAAAAGTACGGAAACTTAAATCGCGCAAATCTCCACTCAGCACATATCTATAGATGCCAGACTTCTTCATGATTTCATCATCTTCCATCAGGCGATGTATTTCTGATTCTAATTGTTGCGTATCATAGATATTGCTTCCAAACTCATCAAACATAGCACCCCAATCTAAGCCTTTCATCTCCTTTCTATATTTAGGAAAAGTAGATTTAACCCAAGTGATTATTTGCATATAGTAAGCCCAAAGCTGATTGGCGTTCGGATCATTTTGATGAATAGCCATATACTTATCTATCGGAGCTGGATCCGAAATACAATCGTGACGTGCAGCCCACTTCAAAATGGTCTGCAAATATGCTTGCTCCTCAAGCTTGCCAATCATATAATCACCACCTACCTTATAAGCCGCACACCCATATTTACTGAAATAACGGCGAGCGTCAGTAATAAAGGGACCAACATATACAGCATTACGTAACTCCTGATCGAGCAAACGCTCACCTGCAATGTTTATCACACGGAACCAATCAAGCTTTTCCATATCTGTACCAGTACAGAAATAGACTGTCAACTCATAGTCAAGAAAGTCCTTCTTTTCTTTTTCTGTCAGATTGTCAAAGTAGAGCACTGGGCGGTCTTTATCAACAATATTGAAAGCATGTTGGTAAAACTCACAGATAGACAGTGTTCGTTGTTGTCCATCTATCATTTCATATTTACTTTTATCGCCAACACTCCAATACATAATATTAAGAGGGTATCCTTTCAATATGGTTTCAATCACAGCCTGCTGTTGTTTTAGCTCATAACGAAACTCACGCTGATAAGGAGGACGAATATTCAACTTACCATGATAGCCGTAGACACCATTATTTGGGTCATTGCTATAATCTGCAATCAAGTCACGAATTGCTACTTTTTCTTGTTTTATATCCATATTAGTTATTTTTTCTTGATAAATATTCTTGCATAAGTATTCTTGCCGTTAATCAAAGGGCGCGCATCTTTATCTCCTCTAAAAGGAATACCAACAATATCAGCATTATAACCAGCCGAAGCACTCATACCTAAGATTACAAATTGGTCTGGATTATATTTATCGATAAATGTTATCGGTACTCCCATCACCCCTTCATAGTCGCACGGAATATCTGCGGTCTTACCAACATTGATAGCATCGTAATTATCATAAGTAGGATATTCTTCAGGAGAATAAGATTTATAAAGAATAATATCTTCATGGCGTTCCTTATAATCAAGATTGGTAAACCATGTCACGCCAGATACCCTGATCATTCCTTTCCTATGGTCTCCAGCAGTAGCAACATCCTCATAAGCGGAAATAAAATGACCAGCATTTCCCTTAAAGCCAAATCCCAACCACATTTTGTTATCTCTAATCAAAGGAAATATCTCTTTGTAGGACAAAGCGTTTTGATGTCCAATTATCAAGAACTTTTTATCATATTCCATTAATTGAGCCACATACTCACGAAACAAAGAAAAAGGAGGATTAGTTACTACAATATCTGCTTCTTTCAGAAGTTCAATACACTCTTTACTACGGAAATCACCATCACCCTTTAATGGCTTCACTCCTATTTCTTCCGCATCAGGAATATGATTTTCATTTTTGTCACCTTCATAAACAAGATATACTGCTTGCTCACTTTTATTCATACTGAACAAATCCATATCTTGATTTTTATAGCAAGTAGTGATTAGTTTCTTCAAACCAAGAAATTCAAAGTTGTATGCGAAATAAGTAAAAAAGTTACTCACACGAGGATCATCACAATTGCATAACACAGTCTTACCACGAAAATGTTCACGGTAATGACGGAGTTCATTATTGATGTCTTCTAGCTGCGTGTAGAATTCATCTTTTTTAGCAGCCTTAGCTTTATCTATGGTTCTTTTTGCCATAATGTTTTGATTGATAATTAATGAGTTACAAGCACTAACTATCAATCACGCCAAGACGCAAAAAGGGCGTGATGCTCTTATTGCGTTCAGCTATGAGGCAGCCTCGGAATGGAAACCTCAACCCTTCAAATAAGAATGCACCACGCCTATGCGTAGATGCATTGCTAATACATGAAGGATCAAGGCACCCCATACCGAATGCCTTATCACAATTATTCCTTGTTACGTTATTTCCAATAAGTTTCCGAGGCTTTTGGCTGAACGCGAAATAATAGCGAATGCTTTTGTTTACCAACGATGTCTTGGAAATGGCAGTAGCCAAATCCAATTGCAAAGATACAACAATTTATTGAAACGAGCGCACCTTTCACCGAAAAACTTCTATTAAATCATGCTTTTTTCTTCTTTAGATGCCTGCAAACAAAAAACTACGCCAAAAAGACTATTGTCTTAACTCCTCAACGACCGCAACGAGCGATAACTTCTTTAACTTCTGAACTTGCAAAACTTGAATATACAATGGTATTTTGAGCCGATTCAACACAAAGCCACCTTCAGAAATAGCTTCTCAAAAACAGCAATTAAAATTTCATTCTCCTTTCACAAACATCAGAGTATGCTAATAATCAACCACTTAAGTGTGAAAGGAGAATTCAACACCCCAATAGTACTACGGCTATCATGGGAAACGACAAAAGAACCAACTGCGCTTACCACCGCACCATTTACCTTGAGCTGAAACAACTATAATAATCAGCCGAAAGGACTATTAATATAAGGAGAAGGCAACTTAGTCTAAAGGAGAAAGCAACTATCACAAAAGGAATAGAAAAGGCTCAGGGCAGACGCATTAAATTGCGCTGCCCTCCAAAGTTTTGACAGGTACTCTTCATCCCAGCCTGCCTTCAATCTTTTCAGGTTGAGACTTCCCTTGGTCGCCTTGTCATTTTTCAAGATGGAGAGGGCCATTTTGCTTAT
>NZ_QSIG01000070.1:0-10617 GCF_003468525.1 Prevotella sp. AM34-19LB
AATAATTGAGAATCAAGAAGATACGAGGTTAATTAACTATAAAGAGCAAAAGAAAAATGCCCAATTCAGTTGTTTGCTTCCCTAATTAAGTTTTCGGACGGCCTCCCCCCATATCAGGGTCGGCTACCTCCGTAAAGCACGAAGGCGCAATCTGATAAAGCGCATCCAGATTCAGCTGCGCTCCATCTGCCGACTGCAATTCCATTCTATTTGGTCTATCCATATTATCTATATTTTATAAATTATTCTTCATTATTTCCATGTTGTGACAAAAAGAAACGCTTTTGCTTTTCTATTTCGCATTGCAACTCCTCTTCTGTAGGCATAAAAGCCATATATTTAGCAGCAAATAGCTGCTCACTTTCATGCAATACAGAATACTTTGCTATAGTTTTATCAGTTTCAGCACAAAGCAAAATACCTATTGTAGGATTATCGTCTTCCCCCTTAACAAGGTCATCGTACATACGAACATACATATCCAATTGTCCTACATCCTGATGAGTCAGCGTGTGTGTCTTGAGTTCAAACAAAACAAAACGCTTAATACGGAAGTTATAGAAGACAAGGTCGATATAATAGTCACCAGTTTCAGTCTTTATATGCTTCTGACGGTCAACAAAAGCAAAGCCTCTTCCAAGCTCTAAAATAAACTGTTGTAGGTTGTCTATTAAAGCCTGTTCTAACTGTGATTCATCGAACTTCGTATCTTTTCTGAATCCCATAAATTCAGCAATCATTGGATTTTTTATGTATTCCAAAGGATCACTATCATTATAAGGAGCAACAGCTTCTGTCATTTTCATATCTGGATTTGCGCGTTGTGCAGCCAGACGACGCTCGAAGTATTGAGACGAAATATTACGATCAAGAGTTGTAGTACTCCACATCTCTTCAGAGGCATTTTTTAGATACCACATTCGTGCTTCCGGATTTACCACAGACAACAGTCGCCTAATATGTGTCCAATTCAAATTGTGTACGAACTCGTACACTTTTGAATAATCAGGAAATAAAATGTAGAATTTGCGATAATGCTGAAGGTTGCGTTTGCTATAGTTGTTTCCAAATATAGGTATCAACTTTTCTGCAAGTTCTGTAATCAAATGTGTACCATATTTAGCACGTTCATCACCATGCTGTTCCTCTTCTACTATTCGCCTGCCAATACCCCAATAAGTGGCTATAGCTGCTTGTCCCGCAGCAGTATAGGCTTGATGTCTCCCCTGCTCTATTATTTTGCGAATATCGTTTAGAACTTCACTATTATTCTTTATATCAGCCATAATATTCTCCTTTTTTTAAAACATCCATTTCTTTTTCCCACTCAGCAACCTTCTTCTTCAACGCCCGAGCCTCGGCGTTCAGAAAAAGAGGCTGCAGCTATTGACACACGAGATCCTTTAGATAATTTGGTCTTCAAATCATCTATCACCCGTTCTGATATGTTGTTTATAGCCTTAATCAATTCCATGTTCAATTCGTTGATATTTAGAAAGTTACGTTGTTTCTAAGTTTTACTTTATTTATTTTATCCTTCAAAAGTACAACAATATTTTGGAACAAGCAAGAGATTTCTTCAAAAGTTTCAGAAAAAGTTTTTCAGCAGCATGTTGACAAGCAAATGAAATCACCCCAAAATCCGCAACTAAGCCCTTTCAGCCTGTTCAACCGTACAGTTAGAAAAGGTGCCGCATTATTACAACTACCAGCTGATACCGCCTAGCGGACTTGCGTTCTTGAAAAACTAAAAAAGGGTGCGTTATAGACTTATGACACACCCTCTTATATCTTGTCAAGAAAACCTATTAATACTTTTTTGCCAACGACTTCAATGTCGTTTCACACCATCCCCTCGGCAGCTTACTATATTGGGGATTATCACAAGTGATTGATGCGTTTGAGCAATTGTTTAATCTTCCTCTAATTTCTTTATTTCTTCATTCTCCTCAAACTCCTCAATCCATTCCTTCACCTTGGCTTGCAGCAAGGCTTTGTCGGGCAGATAGAGCTGGTAAGCCGCTGCATAGACGTTTGCGTCTTTAGGAAGAGTGAGTTCTACAAGTGCATCGTTTTTCCGTTCGCAAAGCAAGATACCAATCGTCGGTTTTTCAAACTCCTGTTTTATATGCCTGTCATAATAGTTCACGTACATCTGCATTTGCCCCAGATCTTGATGTGTCAATTTGCCCATCTTTAGGTCAATGAGTACATAACATTGCAGCAGGCGGTTGTAGAACACCAAATCAACAAAGAAATGTTGCTCGTCAAAAGTAAACCTCTTTTGCCTTGCCTCAAAAAGAAATCCCTTGCCTAATTCGAGCAAGAACTGTTGCATTTTATTAATAATAGCATTTTCTAACTTCGATTCAGAATATGCTGTATCTGGATTTAATCCTAAGAATTCCAATGTCAGAGGATTCTTTATTACATCAGATGACTTTTCTACTGTTTGCCCCTCTTTAGAAAGTCGCATTACTTCTTCCTTGTTACGGCTTAATACCAAACGCTCATACAGGCAACTCCCCACTTGTCGGCTCAGTTCTCGCACGCTCCAATCTTGTTGTGTCGCTTCAATTTCATAAAAGCGGCGTTCCTCAACTCGCTCAATGCGCATTAGAATAAGATAATGCGACCATGAAAGTTGGAATTTAGGGACTTCATTCAATTGGGGCAACGGTGTTGCCCCAATTTGATATGGACTATATGCCTTATAGAAAAATCTGCATCTCTTTAAGGTATCAACAGTCCATCCGTTTCCATATTCAGCACAGAGTTGTTCAGAAAGTTGCTTAAGCACTTTCTTTCCGTATGCGGCACGTTCATATCCATTCTGCTCATCCTCAACAATGTATTTTCCTATTCCATAATAGGTATATACCATTGCTGTATTAATAGCAGTCTTTGCTTGTTTCCGAGATTTTTCAATCAATTTAGAGATGTGCTCAAAGAGAGCATCCTCACGCTTCTGTATATCATTCATTTTCATCTTCCTACAATGCAATATTATAATATGGGGACAAAAATACAATAAAAAGTTGAAAATAATTAATTTGCTGTTGAATATTTTATTATTTTAGCAGAAATATGTAGATTCTAAGTCCTTAAAAAAATGAATTACCGCCCCAGTTCGTGCATATTTTTAAAGGAACTGTCTTTTCGCTTACGGAGAAAAAGTGGCAATATTGCCAAAAATCTTCGTAAGATATCATCCAGATAGCACTCGATGATATCGAAAATTCAGAACTTAGGGAGCCACTTACTCTCTACAGACACATCAAAGCCAAGATGATAGACGACGACCTGTACTATATCCTTCTTGACGAAGTGCAACTGGTACCCAGATTTGAGGCACTGCCAAAAATCTCAGAAAATACGCAAATCTTTTTAGTGGAAATCTTAGAAAATACGCAAATCTTTTTAGCAGAAATATTAGAAAATACGCAAATCTTCTATAATATTGTAGTAGTTTTACCAACCTTCTATAGAAAATGGTCTCCTTGCTAAGGATTAAAGAGGGGACGTTATATTCTGCGCAAATCGCTAAAAAAGCATAATTGCGGCAGAATATAGTATATTATATTTTGCCGCAAACTATATTTTTTGTACTTTTGCGGCAGAATATAATAAGTTTTGAGACTATGATAGTAGGAAGAAAAGAGGAAATTGCAGAATTAAACAAGTTGTATTACAGTGACCGACCAGAGTTTGTCGCCGTATATGGCAGACGACGTGTGGGCAAAACGTTTCTTATCAAGCAGGCACTGAAGGATCGCATTACCTTTCAGCATACAGGGGTTTCACCAGTTGACCAAACTAGTGACAAAAGTCGGATGAAGGTTCAACTGGAGAGCTTCTATTATGCGCTTCTAAATCAAGGACTTGAGGGATATAAACAACCTAAGTCTTGGATGGAGGCATTCTTCCAGCTGGAACAGTTGTTGCAGCACTTGGATACAGGTGAGCGACAGGTCGTCTTTATAGATGAACTGCCATGGATGGATACGCCTAGGTCTGGCTTTCTTCCTGCTTTCGAGAACTTTTGGAATGGATGGTGCAGTGGCAGAGATAACATCATGCTGATCGTTTGTGGCAGTGCTACCTCATGGATTCTTAGCAATTTGTCGAGAAACAAAGGTGGACTTTATGGCAGATTGACTGCAGAAATCAAACTGTCTCCTTTTACCTTGCGAGAGTGTGAAGAGTATTTTGAGCATACTCAAATCCAAATGAGCCAATATGATATCTTGCAAAGTTATATGGTGTTTGGAGGCATACCTTATTATATAAGCTATTTCCAGAAAGGATTGAGCTTCGAGCAGAATGTGGATAAGATTCTGTTTGGTAGCAAGCCTCGTTTGCGTGATGAGTTCAACCGGCTTTTTGCTGCCATCTTCAACAATCCAGAGGAAAGCAAGAAGGTAGTCAGGCAGTTGGCTACTCGTCATGCAGGTTTCACTCGTGAGGAAATCAGTAATGCCACCGGTATTCCTTTGGGTGGTGGATTAACGAATACGCTTGCAGCTTTGGTAGAGAGTGATTTTATCATGAGATATAATCCTTATGGCAAGGCGAAGAGTGTGGAATGCTATAAGTTGATGGATAATTTCTGCCTTTTTTGGCTGAAATATGTGAAAGCTAATGCATATGATGCAGGATTTGCCAATGATAACATGACTTCTGACATCATGAAGGCTTGGCATGGGGTGGCTTTCGAGGAGGTTTGCTGGCAACATATAGAGCAAATCAAGCGTGCTCTTCAGATTGCTGGCGTCAAATCTTCTGTTTCTGCCTGGAGTGTGAAGGGAGATGATGAACAAGAAGGCGTGCAGATTGACTTGTTGATTCTTAGGGATGACAACGTGGTCAATCTATGCGAGATGAAGTTTGCCAGTGCTCCTTATCATATAAGCAAGGATGAAGAAATGCGTTTGCGCCATCGCATAGAGGCATTGAAGAGCACTTTATCGCCCAAACAGACTGTTCATCTTACGATGATTACCACTTATGGTGTGGCGTATGGCAAGCATAGTGGAATTGTGCAGAAAGAGGTTACAATGGAGAATTTATTTAAGTGATAATATGGATCACCTGCAAAAGCATGTGGCTATGCACAAATTCTAGTGAATCACATCCACACGCTTTTGCAGATGCCCCACTAAAACTCATACTTTTTGCCCAGGATTTTATTGATGCTTTGAATGAGGATATGGTAGGCAGGATTACCCATTGGCCCATGACCATGACCAGCGATTTCATAGAGCTGGGTATCTGGGCGGCCAACAAGGTTCATCATTCGCCACATATAGGCATTCTCCTCATATCTTCCAAACAGTTCGATATTGCGGTCACCCGTTATCAGAATCAGGGGAGCCGCATCCTTTCTGACATGAAAAAGAGGAGCATACTTGTCTATCGTTGGCTGAAGATTATCAATGCCGTTCATCTTACGATAGGCAAAGTGACTGATCATTTGTCCACTGAAAGGTATCAAACCAGCTATTTGGTTGGCATCTACACCATAACGGTCTAGCCATTCCTTGTCCAGTCCAAGCATCGCCGTGATATATCCACCGGCTGAGTGGCCTGAAACAAAGATTTTCTTGCTGCTTCCATTATACTTCTCGATGTTCTTGAATACCCATGCCAAGGCGGCAGCACAGTCATCCAGGCACTGGTCGATGGTAACAGTAGGGAGGAGGCGATAATTGACACCTACAATGGTATAGCCCTGGGACATCAGTTGGGAAGGCAGTTGCTTACTTCCGCTGGTAAGACCACCACCATGATACCAAACGACCACAGGACAATCTTTCTGCCCTTTGCTATAATAGATGTCAAGTTTACAACGCTCATTGACATAATCGTCTTGATTACTCTTATACTGGATGTCGCTAACAATCGTGGCATCTTTGTTGCTTGCGCTTTGCGCACTGATGCTCAAAGTACATATTGCTAAAAGCATCATCAATAACATTTTTTTCATAGTGGTTTTATTTTACCTTAATTCCGCAACACTATTATAAATCAAACTTTTTAAGTACCTGAGCAGCAAAAAGTTGCCCATGGTCTTGCCATGTCGAAGAATTCACTTATCTTAGTGTTGCAAAAAGAAAACAAGAAAATCCGACGATAGACACGGCAAAGATACAAATAAAATCTGAGAAACTCACTCCTTTTGGAGGAAAATTTGCGACCTGTACGGTTGAAAATGGACTGAAAGCCCAAAGAGGGTGTGGCATAAGTCAATAACGCACTCTTTTTTAGTTTTTCAAGAATACAAGTCCGCTAGGCATCCCACCACCCCCGCTAGGCGTCCCGCCGGATTTGAAATCCTAACCCCCGTCAGGCGTCCCGTGGGATTTGAAATCCGGCGTTAGAAAATGTCCTAACCTATTTAGGATCTGCGGATTTGCAATCCGCAGCAAAGGAAGAGACTACTCTATTCTCCTTATATTCTTTATCAACCTTTTCCCTATACCTTATATATAATACAGTATCTCCATTATCTGTTGATAACAAAGAGTTCTCAGGGCTCATGCTGATGAGTTTCATTATCATTATTTTGATGAATAACTTTATCTGCATTTTATTGACTGGACTAGAACACCTATTAACCCATTATCCATTTGCCCAACTTCCCTGATTTTCTTACTGTATAAACAAAGCCCCAGGTAACCGAAAGAAGCAGTATGGTACATACTATCATTTTCACCATCGTATGCAAAGGCAATGACTCGACAAGCATATAGCATGGACCGAGGAAAAGATAATGCGACATCCAGATGCCAAACGTGCAGGTAGAAATGCTGACAGCAAAACGTCTAACCGCAACGGATTGGAAATTCAACTTTTTAACAGCAAGAAAAATTGGGATAGCCATCAACAGTACATTAGGAGAACAATATGTAAAGAACAGTTCCACCATTTCTACAGACTGACCAGGAACCGCTGTTATGGATTTAAAACCGAAGAAAGTTATGCAATAACCTACCACAAAAGAAGGAATGCCAATAACAGCCAACTTTTTCCAACTTAGGTTAATAGTATTGTTTATCATATAATGCCCTAAAAGCAAATAACCGTTGAATCCGGCAAAATAATATAATAGGCCAAACTCATTCCAAGAGCATGTACCCCAAAGATCTTTTGTAAGATATTCCCTTAAATAAGGAATGAAAAGTGAAACAAGCCAAAGAGATAGAAATACTTTCTGTTCTTTTAGCGATGCCTGTCTGACCCATGCTGAGAAAATTGGCATATAAAGATACAGTCCTATAAGAAGATACACATACCACATCTGCACAGCCAACATAGAGAAATTGAAAGGAATCATCAGAAGGTTATGCAAAGCACCGGAAAAAGACTGATCAGGTTCTGCCCACGCAAAGAAATCATTAATTACAGTGGGGGAAAGACCCAACAGTCCGGTTATCCATGGAAAAAGATTATACAGAACAGACCATATAATAAAAGGCACAATGAGTCTGGTCAAGCGTTTTTTATAGAAGGCGGAAATATTCTCTTTTACAGGTAGAAGCAAAGCACCTGTAACCATAACAAACAAAGGTATGGCAGGGCGCATAAATGAACCATAGAAACTGCCCCAAAGATTATACCACGCTCAGAACGTTCAGCCGGAGTAACATTATCTGTACAATGTACTGCTATCATCATGAAGATAGCGATAAATTTCACAAAGTCAAGCCATACAATGCGCTTGTCTTCTTTTTCAATCAGTTGTGTTCTCATTATGTTTTTTACTACACTTTAATTCCGCAATACTATTATAAATTAAACGATTTAGGTGCCTGAACAACAAGAAGTTGTCCAGTATTTTGCCATATCAGATTTTTCACTTATCTTAGTGTTGCGAAAAGAAAACAAGCAAGACTCTGAAATGACATGGCAAAGATACAAATAAAATCTGAGAAACTCACTCCTTTTGGAGGAAAATTTTCGGGTCATGGAGCTATTTGACTCCACATAGTCTTCTGTAATCGGCCCTTGGCGATAAGATGGTGGAGCGTCCTACTGGCAAGGCTCTTGGTGCCCAATATTAATGCGTTTTGAGGTTGTGGCAATGTAACATCAAAGTTATTCAAAGCCTTGCTGGTGTGCTCGTACAGTTGAGCCTTAATAACATGCTCCAATTCCGTGCGGCTCATGTTGCCTTCAATGACCTTGTTGAGATAGAACATCGCAGCGTTTATTGTGTCGCATTTGGAAACAATTACCGTTTGATGTCTCCAAGGAACAAATTGCAGTAAGTCTGGCATTGGGGTTGTTGCATTATCCACCTTTTGTAATTTTGTACCAGCTTGGTACAAAAATTCAATTTGAGAAGAATAGAACAAATACCATTTGCGTATTTTATAGAGATTAGACCATGAAAATCCCTCTGCTTGTGGAAATTCCGCACGCAAGTCAAGGCTCAACCTTGACTGCAGCTTTGAGCTGTGCAATGTGGAAGCGTTTCTTCAGGTCAGACAACCACTTCACATAGTTCTTGTCTGCCATGAAGGAGTCGCTATTCACGAACTGCGGTATATTATCTTTATTTTCCATATCATTACCTTTTTTTGAAATCCTTAGTCTCCTTTATATCAAAGTGTTGCTTCAATGTCTTCAAATTGTAGGCAACTGGCTCTGAATGTTTTCAGGCGAACATACCTTAGATTACGATAGGAACTATGGCTAATGCCATTCGCCTACAAAGATAACTGTTTTTTACGAGAAAACACAACTACGGGGTTGTTTTTCTACATAAATGAGATAGAATTGTGCACTCAACTTCGCCACATCACTATGGCTTTAAACTACCAATTGGTACTACATATACTCCATCTTCACGCTGGAAGGCATAATCACCTACTGCTGTGAGAACCATCAAAAAGGCAGGTTTCTTCATCTTGTCGGTATCTATCTTGGACTGAAGTTTCAAGAGATTGGCTGCACCTTCATTGATTAATCTGTCACCACCTAACTTGATTTCTATAAGCCCATACACTCCTGCTCTAAGATGCAAAACAGCATCACATTCCAATCCACTACTATCACGAAAATGGTATATCTTGCCTTCTAAAGCATCAGCATAAACTCTCAAGTCTCGCATACAAAGCGTTTCAAACAGTAAACCCAAAGTGTTGAGGTCATTCATCAAATCATCTGGTCCCAACTCTAGTGCAGCTGCACCAATCGAAGAATCTACGAAATAACGTGTGTCAGTAGTGCGAATAGCAGTTTTCGAACGCAAGTTGGGATTCCATGCCTGCACGTCTTCTACCACAAAAATCTTTCGAAGGGCACCTAGGTAAGAAACGATAGAGGTTTCATCAAACGATTGTTCCTCATTGTTAGCCAAATCTGCTCTCAGAGCTGCCATAGAAACAGATGTACCTTGGTGGCGAGCATAAGAACGCATCAAGCGACGAGTTCTAAGTTCGTCACGTTGCACATTGTCTGCACGAGAAATGTCGCTCTTTACCACTGCATCCAGATAAGCGTAAGCTTGAGCTAATGCTGGCTTGGTTTTCATGCCTACAGCTTGAGGCCAACCACCACGACAAAGCAAAAAAGCAACATCTTCCAAACTTAATCGACTTGTACCAAATTGCTTTTTATCTCCCTTAATAATGGCAGATAAACTAATATCACCAGTTGACTCACCTGACTCATACAAGCTCATCGGACGCATTCTCAGCCATGAGAACCGCCCAGTACCCGTATGACATAACTGTGAGGAATCGGCAGGAACTGCAGAACCCGTAAAAATAAATTGTCCAATTTCACTACGATGGTCTATCTCAAAACGGGCAGCATCCCACAATTGAGGTGCTTCCTGCCATTCATCTATTAGGCGTGGTGTGGAACCTTCCAACAACAATTGAGGATTGATGCGAGCTAATTCCTTGTTCTGGTTCAGGCGAGAAGGGTCTGCCATATAAAGAATACTCTTAGCTTGTTGTTCGGCCGTTGTAGTTTTGCCACACCATTTTGGGCCTTCTATCAAAACTGCTCCAAAGGCATCTAATTTGTCCTTCAACAATGAGTCTGCAATGCGCTGTCTATATCCGTTCATAATCTTTGAATTTAAAATCTGCTGCAAAAATACAAAAAAAAACTGAAAATCAGGAATCTTTTTAAAGAAATCGGTGATTTGTAGAACTTTCATTCGGTGATTTGTGGAACTTTCATTCGGTGATTTGTAGAACTTTCATTCGGTGATTTGTAGAACTTTCATTCGGTGATTTGTAGAACTTTCATTCGGTGATTTGTAGATTATATCCTCAACCTTGATGCACTGTTTTAGTGCATCAAGAGTGATCACAGCTATCACAATAACAGTTATCACAGTTTTTACGGAGGGGGTATCTGAAGGAAAGGAAAATGTTAAATAGAATTTAACTATAACCTCAGTTCGGGATAAGAAATAGTGCCTAAAAAAGTTGGTAATCTCCGATATTTTTTGTATCTTTGTAGGTGAAATCCAATTAGTTACAAACATAAAAAGATATCATTATGGAGATTACCAAGGACAAAGTTACAGAATTATTTTGTATTATTGATGAATTTTACAAAGTTTTTGATGCTGAAAATGCAGGAAAATTGCTTTTG
>NZ_QSIG01000071.1:0-10191 GCF_003468525.1 Prevotella sp. AM34-19LB
AGCCATACCTCCCCATTTGGGTGAAATTTATCTTTCTTGGTATTACCATGAACAAAATTATCACCTCGATGAGTATTTTCTCGAAACTTTTTGTTAACTTTGCAGCCGAATCTTCAACTGCATCTTTAAAGATATCCATATATTGGTCAAGTCCTGTATTCATATAATTTTGCGTTTGTCGTGATTTGCAAAGTTACTGAAAATCAGCGACTTGACCAACTTTTTATAGTTAAGTTTTCATAAGCATTTCTTAATATAAGTTATTGATTTACAGACGATTAAATGTTAATTTAACGCAGTATTGTAAATATTTTCAGCAAATTTATCCCCCTAAACTTTGGCAGATTCAAAGTGGTCAACTTATATCAATAACACCTCTCATCCATATTAGTGCTATTTTTATTTGGTAGTTTAAGAATAAAAGATTACCTTTGTATCGCTAAACAGAAAGAAGAAAACGATGGCTATAAAATATGAGATCCATTATCGTCCGTACTCTTGAAACTACGTGAGATGCTTTGAAGGAGAAAATAAGAGAGTATCTGAAGCATAACCGTTATACATAGGATACTCCAAGACATTCTACAATCTAAAAATTTTGGTAATATGTCAAACAAAGTAGATAAAAGAATAACAGAACAGAGTTCCCTCTACGAACATCTGGAAAAGATGAGCGTGGATGAACTCACCGCTCATATCAATGCAGAAAACAAGAAGGTGGCGCTGGCGATAGAAAAAGCATTGCCAGCCATCAACCAACTGATTTCCGCCATCGAAGGGCAGCTGAAGAAGGGCGGAAGGCTCTTCTATGCCGGTTGCGGAACGGGCGGAAGACTGGCTACACTCGATACCATCGAGGTGCAGAACACCTATGGTATCGACGGTTCACAGATACAGGCCATCTTCCCCGGAGGCATCGGCTGCCTTACACAAACCAGGGAATCAAGAGAAGACGACCTGGAGAATGGCTGGCATCAGCTCTGCGACAAGCATATCTCAAGGCAAGATTTCGTGCTGGGCTTCTCGGCAAGCGGCACCACCCCCTTCGTACTCGCCATCCTGAAGCATTGCAAGGAGGCAGGTATTCCTACGGGATGCATCGTCAACAATCCCCACGCTCCCATCGCCCAAGCTGCAGATTATCCCGTAGAAGTCATCACGGGACCGGAATTCGTAACAGGAAGTACCCGCATGAAAGCCGGTTCATCGCAGAAGATGATTCTGGATATGATCAGTACTTCTCTTCAGATAAGACAAGGACGGGTGGAAGGCAACAAGATGGTGAACGCCAAGCTTATCAATCATAAACTCATCGACCGCGCCTGCCGTATCTTCATGGAACGCAATCCGGAATATACGGATTACGAGAAAGTGAAGCAACTGATACTGAAAGCTGGAAGCGTGAAGAAGGCGGAAAAGCTGCTGAAGAGTAAAAGCGATTTAGATATTTAGATAGAGTTAGACAAGATTTCACCTTGATATAAATAGAACTATCAAGACTTCACCTTTATAAAATAGGAATATCAAGACTTCACCTTATATAATAGGACTATATGGCAAAGAAAGCAATTGTAATGGGTGCCACATCGGGCATCGGAATGGAAGTGGCAAAACTGCTTGCTGCAAAAGGATGGCAGGTAGGAATTGCCGGAAGAAGAATTGAAAGATTGCAGGCTCTGATTTCGCAGAGCGGCATTACCTGCTACCAGCAAATAGACGTGACTTCTCCCAATGCTCCTGCCCAACTTCTCGAACTCATCGATAAGTTGGGAGGCATGGACCTCTACTTCCATAGTTCCGGCATTGGCTGGCAGAACAACTCGCTGGATATAGAAAAAGAATTGAAGACCCTGGAAACCAACGGCTTGGGATTCACAAGAATGGTGGATACGGCATTCAACTGGTTTGCTACTCATCATCATTGCAACCCCAAAGCCCGCATTGCCTGCATCACTTCCATTGCCGGAACCAAAGGTCTCGGTGCCACCCCAGCCTACTCTGCCACCAAGCGATTCCAGAACCATTATCTGGAATGCCTGTCGCAGCAGGCACGGATGCGTCATCTCCCCATCGCCATCACAGATATCCGACCAGGTTTCGTAAAGACCGACCTTATCGCAGGCAGCAGCTATCCGCTGCAACTCAAACCGGAAGATGTGGCGAAACATATCGTGAATGCTATCGAAAACGGAGAGGAAGTTAAGGTGATAGACTGGAGATATGATATCCTCGTCTTCCTCTGGCGACTCATTCCTAGATGGTTATGGACGAGATTGAGGATTACAACATAGCAACTTTATTCCTTTCTGATGACTATCGTCTTGAACCAGTCTTTCAATACTCCAGCATATTGATCCTGCGAATCAGACAGCAGGATGACAACCTGGGAACCATCTTCCAGCTTGGGTCCCAGACACATACCTTCGTAATTGGCAAAGGAACGCTTGGAAAGTGACAAGCTGGTTTTCCATTCCGTGAGCAATCTCTTTTTCAAGAAAGGAGTATCTGATGAAAACTTCTCTTTCATAGAAAACTCCTCAGAATTCAAAGGATTGATCAGATAGAGCTTGCACTTGCAGAAAGCACCTATCTTGATCTTCGGAATAAATGCCTCACGCTCCAGAACCAGAAGCTGACCATCGGGCAAGGCACAAAGCTCACTCACACCCATCACATAGATATCTGCTTTCTTATGGGTAGAAGGTTGATCCACCTGATAGGCATAGGTCGTCATATAACGAGAGAGCTTTCCCCAATCAAGCCTCATCAAACGAAGCTGGTTAGCCAATCCGTTTTGAGGAGTAGCAGGCTGTCCGTCCTTGCGAAGCGTGCTCTCAGGTATTGTCCAGAGATACTGATGGACGGAATCAAAAGCCAGAGACTCAAAATTATAATTGGGATAAAAATCAGAAGAAGGCCATCTGCTTTCCCAAAGATTCTGCTGATAGCCAACCTTGGCAGTATCCGCCGAAATAGGCAGAATAGGATACTCCTTTAAACGGCAATATCCTTCGCTTGCTATCACCAAGGTAGAATAAGAAACCTTCACGATGGCTTCATGGTCAAATCCCTTCTCCAGCCCCTGCCAAGGCTTTCCGTCGTTCAGAGTTCCATCTGTTCTCTCGATAAACCCAAGGTTCTCTACCTGTTCCAGTTCGCCGGTCTTGGGATTCACCTGAATTCGAAAGTTGAAATACAGAGCACTATCCGACTTGTCGCTTACCACCGCATAGATATCATCATGCAGATGAGCAATGCCACTGTAGTTACCCGCAGCCACGGTTTTCGGAAAAGCCTTCTGAGGATTCTCTCTCACTACTTTCCAATCCTGTGCTCCAGCCAACAGGCTGAATGCCAGGAAGATGGTCAGGATATTACAACGCAGCATAGGTAAGAACAAACTCCATGGTTAATTCGAAATCCACATGCGCCGTCTTCCTGCTCTTGAGATTCTCCACATCACACGACCAGTCTGCCATCGTATCAAATGGCTTCACCCGCATATCCTCAAACATCAGTTTTTCCTCTGAGAATAACTTGAAGACCGTTTCCTTGGCACACCAATGCACCAGCTTGGCATCCAGATCTTCCGCCTTCTCATCCTTTCGCAGGAATTTGGAAGCGATACGCTCTACCCTATCGCTGAAGTATTCGATATCTACCGCCACTTCCTGATTCTTGGAAAGAATAAGTGCAGCATAACCCTTGGTATGCGAAACGCTGATATGATAACCACGGAACAATGGCTTTCCAGCCTCGTTGTGGGTAATGTCACCCGCATGAGAAAGCAAGCCCTTGGAAGCCCCGTTCGTCTTGAGCATCTCATACATTAATGCACGAATGGCAAGAAACTCCTGTTTCCTGCCATCGTTCTTATATTTCTCTTCCATCTGGGAACGGTAAGCCTGCAGAAGAGGATATGCCTCGAACAACTGTTCTACAGTCTCATCCATCTGCCATAAGCCCAGACTCACTCCCGGATAAACTTCTCGTATATTGACAACTGCCATACTATATAATCAAAATATTACAAATATATATAAGGAGAATGAACTACTTGGAAGAATTCTCCTCGTCGTTTCTTACAGGATGCACCGTCACCTTGATCTTGCTGATGCGGCGCTCCTCGATATTCATCACCTCGAAAGTATAGTTCTTATAATCTATCTTCTCGTGCATACTTGGGAAATCACCCTTGATTTCCAAGAGCAGACCAGCCAGAGAATCTGCATCGCCCTCAACCTCCTCAAACTCTTCATCATCTACATTCAGAATCTTACAGAAGTCTGAAAGCAAGGTCTTGCCTTCGAAGATAAATGTATTATAATTTAATTTCGAATAGAACTTCTCCTCCTCATCATATTCATCATTGATCTCGCCAACGATTTCCTCCAGGATATCCTCCAGGGTTACGATACCGGAAGTACCGCCAAACTCATCTACCACAATGGCGATATGAACCTTATTCTCCTGGAACTCGCGAAGCAGATCATCTATCTTCTTGGTTTCAGGAACGAAGTAAGGAGGACGGATCAGACTCTGCCAACGGAAGTTGGATGCCTTGGAAAGATGTGGTAATAAGTCCTTGATATACAACACACCACGAATATTATCCGTATTATCCTGATATACCGGAATACGACTGTAGTTGTTCTCTACAATACACTTCAACACCTCTGGATAGGTGCTGCGAATATCCAGGTCAACGATGTTCTGACGGGTGGTCATCACCTCCTTGGCTGTTTCATCACCAAATCGGATGATACCCTTCAGCATATTCTGTTCGTCCTTGATATCTTCTTTGTCGGTGAGTTCCAGAGCCTGTTCCAAATCATCCACACTCAGGACATGGTTTTCTTTCTGTATAATCTTTTCAGCAACGATTCCACTCTTCAGCAGTACATTCTCCAATGCCCAGAACACCTTGCGTGCAAACATAATGCCGCCCACACATCTACGGCAAAACTTGAGAGGATCCTGTCGGGCATAAACCTTAGGCATAATCTCTCCGAAGAGCAAAAGCAAGAATGTAAGGATTACCGTGATGATAAGGAACTGAAGCCAATAGGCTTTAGGACCAAACTCCACGATTCCGGCAAAAACATAGTTGAGGAGCATGATAATGGTGACATTCACAAAGTTATTGGTTATCAGTATGGTAGCCAATGTACGTTCTGAATCCTCACGCAACATCTGAATTTTCTTGTCACAGTCAGTTTTTTCGTCCTCCAGTTCCGCAATATCCGCTGGTGATAAACTAAAAAAAGCGATTTCGGAACCACTGGCAAAAGCTGACATACCAAGCAGGATAGCTGCCAATATAGCAGCTACAAAAACACCAGTAGATGGCTGCAAGAGCAGCACATCACTAAAAGCATCCGTTATGGTCGATATATCCAATTTCTGAGCTTAAAATTTAAAATGGTAAATCTTTGTTCTCAGTAGTCTCTGCAGGAGATGGGGTAGAAGATGAAGCAGGAGCTGAAGTTGAAGATGAAGTTGGAGCTGAAGCTCCCGAACGCGAGGTCAGCATCTCCATATTATCAACGTATATCTCTGTGATATTATGTCGCTTACCCTGCTTGTCATCATAGAGTCGATAGCGGATCCGGCCTTCCACATAGAGTCGGTCGCCCTTGTGTACATACTTCTCCACCACCTTTGCAAGACCACGGAAGAACACGAGGTTATGCCAATCGGTATGATCTGGTACTTGCATACCATTAGCCAGGGTGTAACCTTTCTCCGTTGTCGCAAAAGACACTTGAGCTACCGCCTGATCTGCATCATAATAATGCACAACAGGTTCCTTGCCCACATTACCAATCAACATTACCTTATTCATAGTTTTCTAATAATTATCTTTTTACTTCCACATTCCCAGATAGCGGAAATGGAAATTCTTACCCTTAGCTGAAGGGAACTGACTACGAGAGTCAACTCTCTCCTTCAAGTGCTCTACAATACGAGTGTAGCAATCCAACCCCGACATAGCCTTGACATGAGCCACGAAGTGAGTATCTCGGTATTCAAACTTTCCCGTAGCAGGCACCATCACAACACGCTTGAAATCCAAAGATCCCTCATACCAGCCAGCCAACTCCTGTGTAAGATTCAGCATCACAGGATTCTCCTGACGTTCTGCAGGTGCAGACGAACGCAAGGCCTTCTTATCCTTGAAATCCTGCATCGTAGCAGCAGCCGTCTTGATAACTATGAAATAAATACGAGGACGAACTTTATAACGTTTAGGATAGCAAACATCGCTAGCGGCGTAATCTCTAATATCTGCCTCTAGCTCAGCATCCATACCAATTTCCGGGATACCTTTCAAAAAATCTATTGCTTCATCGACATTATTTACTAATGTCTCCTGATCGAAATATCTTAAATATAAATTCATAATAGGTATGTTTCTCTATTTTCAAATAAAATAGAGCGGAAAACGGGACTCGGACCCGCGACCCCAACCTTGGCAAGGTTGTGCTCTACCAACTGAGCTATTTCCGCTTGTACAACTTCAAGAAGTGAAGAGGAGGAGACTCGAACTCCCACGACACAATTGTCACTACCCCCTCAAAGTAGCGCGTCTACCAATTCCGCCACCTCTCCATTACCTTGAAATTCCATACCTAATACAGAATGATATGTTGTCCAAAATGTTCGAGCGGAAAACGGGACTCGGACCCGCGACCCCAACCTTGGCAAGGTTGTGCTCTACCAACTGAGCTATTTCCGCTTATTTCCTAACTTTCATAGGAGCGTTCCTCTGAATGCGAGTGCAAAAGTACTACATTTTTTTGAACCCACCAAATTTTTCAGCGTTTTTTTTATAAAAAATGCACATTTTTCTTCATTTTAGGGGAAAAACGTGCATTTTTAGGCGTATTTCAAGCATGATTCGTCCATTTTAGGGACAAACTTCATCAAATAACCAGTCATCAATCCATCCTGTCGCGATAGTCCTCATATCCAAATTCGCGCAAAATTTCCAAATTTCCGTCCAAATGTACGATTCCGATAGCCGGATGAGTGATGCCATTAAAGGTATTTGTCTTCACTGTGGTGTAGTGGAGCATGTCTTCAAAGATGACATTATCGCCAATTTCCAGTTCATGATCGAATTTCCAGTACCCCATGAAGTCACCACTCAGGCAACTATTGCCACCTATTCTATATATATGTTCGCCCTCCGGAGCCTTCATCGGGTCTTCAACCTCCAAAGTTTCAGCATTTCTCACTGCCGGCATATATGGCATTTCGAGACAATCTGGCATGTGGCAGGTAAAACTGGCGTTGATAATCGCAGTCTTGATACCTTTATCTTCTACCACATCTACTACCTGGGTTACCAACGGACCGGTTTGCCATCCGAAAGCACTACCTGGCTCCAGGATCACCTTCAGATGAGGATAACGGGAATGAAATCCCTTTAATATATTAATAAGGTGTAAAACATCATAATCCTTGCGGGTCATCAAGTGACCACCTCCAAAGTTGATCCACTTCAACTGCGGGAACCATTTGGCAAACTTTTCCTCGATACGTGCCAATGTGCGTTCAAAGACATCCGCCCCACTCTCACAATGGCAATGACAATGGAATCCCTCTATGTCGGAAGGCAAGGTTTCCGGCAACTTATCTGCCGATACACCAAATCTGGTTCCTGGAGCACATGGATTATATAATAAGGTCTCCACCTCAGAATATTCAGGATTCACTCTCAATCCGTACTTGATTTCCGGATTTACCAATCGGGCACGCTCATGATAACGCTCATACTGAGAAAGCGAGTTGAACGAAAGATGACTCGAGCAGCGGGCTATCTCATCAATCTCATAATCCGTATAAGCCGGCGAAAATGTATGCGCCGGACTTCCAAACTTCTCGAAAGCCAGTTTCGCCTCACTCAAAGAACTAGCCGTAGTGGAATGAATGTACTCTCTGAAAATCGGAAAAGTCTTCCACAGGGCATAAGCCTTGAAGGCAAGAATAATCTCCACATCGGCACGTTCTGTCACACTTTTAATAAGACTCAGGTTGCGTCTCAGTCTCTCCTCCTCCAAAACATAAATTGGGGTGTGAATCTCACAAAAAGTCGATAAATTTACTCTCATTTCTTGATAAATATTAATTTTATGGTGCAAAGATAGCTTTTTATCCCGATATAATTGCAGGATTGCGAAATTTTTAATACTTTTGCAGTATAAAATGCATTTTGACAATGAAATTAGCAATAATGACCAAGTCCACATTCTTTGTGGAGGAAGATAAGATACTCACCTCGTTGTTTGACGAGGGGATGGACAACCTGCATCTCTTCAAGCCAGGTTCATCGCCCATATACTCAGAGCGCCTGCTCACTTTATTGCCAGAAGACTACCGACGCAAGGTTACGGTTCACGACCATTATTACCTCAAGCAGGAATACGACTTGGCGGGAATACACATCGATGATCCTCTTGCTCCTGTTCCTGATGGCTACAAGGGCAAGTACAGCCGCACCTGTACTGACCTGTCAATGCTGAAGGAGATGAAGAAGAAGTCTAACTATGTTTTCTGAAAACATATTCGACTGCATCGAATTCAAGGACGAGAAATCCTCATTCTCTACACAGCAGTTAGAGATGGCTGCAAAGGCTGGGCTCATAGACAAAAAGGTATATGCCCTGGGAGGCATGAGTCTGGAAAATCTCAAAATGGCCAAAGACCTGGGATTTGGAGGCGTGGTAATCTGCGGAGACATCTGGAACCGCTTTGATATCCATAATGAGACTGACTTCAAGGAGCTGATTCAGCATTTCGAAAGACTGAGAAAAGCTATCAGCTAAAAAACAATTCGCAATGATTCATATATATATCATCTAGAATAATACATAACTATTAATACACGTAAACACTAAAGGAAATGAGTGACAAGAACTCTTATTTGGTATTCTCAGGTACTAACTCGAGATACCTTGCAGAGAAAATCTGCGCTAGTTTAGGTTGCCCACTGGGTAATTTGGTAGTAACCAAGTTTTCTGATGGTGAGTTTGGCGTTTCTTTCGAGGAATCTATCCGCGGTCGCGACGTATTCCTCGTGCAGAGCACCTTCCCTAATTCAGACAACTTGATGGAGTTACTTTTGATGATCGATGCTGCCAAGCGTGCATCAGCTCGCCACATCATCGCTGTTGTGCCTTACTTCGGTTGGGCTCGTCAGGACCGTAAGGACAAGCCACGTGTCAGCATCGGTGCCAAATTGGTTGCCGACTTGCTTAGCGTTGCCGGAATCGACCGCCTCATCACCATGGACCTCCATGCAGACCAGATTCAGGGCTTCTTCGATGTTCCAGTAGATCACCTCTATGCTTCTGGCGTTATCCTGCCATACCTGCAGAGCTTGCACCTCGAGGATATGGTAATTGCTTCTCCAGACGTAGGCGGTTCTAAGCGTGCCAACACTTATGCCAAGTACTTCGGTTGCCCTCTCGTACTTTGCAACAAGACTCGTGCTCGTGCAAATGTAGTTGCCAGCATGCAGATCATTGGTGATGTAAAGGACAAGAACGTTGTCATTATCGACGATATGGTTGATACCGCAGGTACTATCACAAAGGCTGCTGATATTATGAAGCAGGCTGGTGCCAAGACTGTTCGCGCTTGTGCTTCTCACTGTGTAATGAGTGGTCCTGCTTCTGAACGCGTACAGAATTCTGCTCTCGAGGAGATTGTTTTCACTGATTCAATCCCTTACACCAAGCGTTGCGACAAGGTTAAGCAGCTCACTATCGCTGATATGTTTGCTGAGACTATCCGCCGCGTAGAGGACAACGAGAGTATTTCTTCTCAGTATCTTGTATAATAATTCCCACATTATTATATATAACAAAAAAAAGGAGCCTTCCCTACTCTTCTTGAGCGGGAAGGCTCCTTTTCTTTTGTCCATTTTCTGATTCTTCTTCTATTTTCTGATTACAAAGAATACCCGGTATTCTTTCTACTTCGAAAAAAGAAACAAAAAAAATCCTGCACCTATATGCTAGATGCAGGATTTATTATATTTATATGATGCGAATAGAAATCCGCTATCCTATTAGTTAGGGTGTCCAGTTCTATGTTCCAATATTAACTCACTTGTTTGAGAGTTTTGGTTCGTTCTGTCACCCAGTTTTTGGACAAGTGCTCGGTAGTCCAAGCATCAATGTC
>NZ_QSIG01000072.1:0-9730 GCF_003468525.1 Prevotella sp. AM34-19LB
TGCTATCGTCCGCTTCTTTATTGTGTGGGACCCCTGATGCTTTTTTCCTTGATTTCCTTTACCATCAGTTCCTGGGATATGGCTATAATATGATCCTGCGGAGGTGAGACTGGAGCTGGATACAGCCGATGAACCTCTTGAGGTGATGGAAGAGAGTGAGGAAGTGGGATTGGGTTCTGAGAAAATCTCTATCATAGAATCGATGCTAGCCAGCTGGTGTGACAAGGGTGGCTACAGAGACAGTACGGTGAATATGCCGATGCTTTCTGTTAAGTTGGGCATTCCTCGCAATGAATTGAGTATGTATTTCGAAAATTGTCTGAAGAGCAGTTTCAGAATCTGGCTCAGCGATATCCGTTTCAAGGAGGCGCAGCGTATGCTGCTGGAAGAATGCAGGTACAGCAATGATACCATTTCTTCAGAATGCGGCTTCTCATCCCACGCTCATCTCTATAAGATTTTCAAGGCTAAGACGGGATTTACACCAGGACAATGGAGAGACTCTGTTCGGAAAAACCGGTTCCCTGATGTGGATGGATTATAAAAACTATCTTGAGGAGTATGACAACAAGCATTTTCCTGTCTTGGATGCCTATATGTAGCAGTTCTCTTTTATTTTTTCGGATAAAAGATTTGTTAGTACGATACTTTTTTTGTAATTTTGCACCGCAAAATATATAAAACACAATGAAAATAGGATTTGACAACGAGAAGTATCTGAAGATTCAGTCCGAACATATCAAGGAGAGAATCTCACAGTTTGATGGAAAGCTTTATCTCGAATTGGGAGGTAAGCTTTTCGATGACCATCACGCCAGCCGCGTTTTGCCAGGTTTCCAGCCTGATAGTAGCTGCGCATGTTTCAGAAGATTAGCGATAGCATCGAGATTGTTATCGTGATCAGTGCTGCCGATATTGAGAAGAACAAGAAGCGTGCCGATCTGGGTATCACTTACGATGAGGATGTGCTTCGCCTGCGTGGTGAATTCCAAAACCGTGGTTTTATGGTGGGTTCTGTTGTTATTACTCATTTTAATGGTCAGCCTGCAGCCATCGCCTTCAAGCAGCGCTTGGAGCGTGAGGGCATCAAGACTTACTGCCATTATCTCATCGAGGGTTATCCTCACGATGTAGATCTCATAGCTTCTGATGAGGGTTTCGGCAAGAATGATTATGTAGAGACTGAGCGTCCGCTGGTGATTGTTACTGCTCCGGGTCCTGGTAGCGGTAAGATGGCTGTCTGCCTGAGCCAGCTTTATAACGAGAACAAGCGTGGTGTGCGTGCAGGCTATGCTAAGTTCGAGACATTCCCTGTATGGAATCTCCCATTGAAGCATCCGGTGAACATCGCTTACGAGGCTGCTACTGCCGATCTTAACGATGTGAACATGATCGACCCATTCCATCTGGAAGCATACAACAAGATTGCCATCAATTACAACCGTGACGTAGAGATTTATCCAGTGCTCAATGCCCTGTTCGAGGGTATCTACGGAAGCAATCCTTATAAGTCACCTACCGATATGGGTGTGAATATGGTGGGCTTCTGCATCTCTGATGATGAGGTTTGCTGCGAGGCTTCGAAGAACGAGATTATCCGCCGTTATTATGCGGCTACCAACAAGTTGGCGGCTGGTGCGTGCAACGAGGAGGAGATCAGCAAGATTCAGCTGCTTTTCAAGCAGGCTAAGATTACTACGGATTATCGCAAGGTGACTGTAGCGGCTAAGGATCATAAGAAGGAGACAGGCCATACTTCTGCTGCGATTGAATTGGAGGATGGTACGATTATCTGCGGTCACAGCAGCGAGTTGCTGGGTTGTAGCGCGGCATTGATCTTGAATGTAACCAAGCATCTGGCTGGCATCGACCACGAGTTGAAGTTGATTCCTCAGTCGATGATTGAGCCTATCCAGCATACCAAGATTAATTATCTCGGCGGTCATAATCCTCGTCTTCATACCGATGAGGTTCTTGTAGCCTCTCTGTTCTCTCAGAGAATGATGATAACTGCAAGAAAGCTTTGGAGCAGTTGCCTAAGCTCCGTGGCTGCCAGGCTCATTGCACCGTGATGCTGAGTGATGTAGATCAGAAGATTTTCAAGAAGCTCGGAGTGGATATCACCTGCGAGCCGGTGTTGAAGAAGTAAATTCGAATTAAATTCTATAGAAGAAGTAGATTCGAATTATATAAAATACCCCCGAAAGGGTATAGTTAATCGTAAAGTTTGATTGATTATACCTTTTCGGGGGTAATTTTTATCTTTCCACAGGCATTCCGAGCTTTGTCCAGTTGAGGATTCCCCCTTCCATATCATAGACCTTAAAGCCTTGCTTCTTCATTTTCAGGCATGCACCATGGCTCCGCTTTCCGCTTCTGCAATAGATGTAGTAGGTGCGGGATTTATCCAGCTGCTTGATGCCGGCATCGAAAGCCTCGGGGTTGAGGTAATCCAATTGGTGGGCGCCAGCCAGATGACCTTCTGCGTATTCTTTGGAAGTGCGGACATCGAGAAGGAAGCTGGTGGTATCTGCCTTAGCCTGGTTGATAAAGGCTTGAGGAGCCAAAATGGTGATGCCGTCAGATGGGGCAGTTTTTGCTGCTGAGGCCGATTTGCCTGCCTGTGCTGAGCAGCCGGTGGTTGACAAGCCAACAGCTGCTAAAAGTGATAAGAGTATTTTCTTCATTTCTTGTTTTGTTTATACTATTCTTGCTTTTTTGTTTTTTTTCTCGTTTGTTCTGCTCGGCAGAAACAATTGTAGGAAGGATTTATCTTAATGCCATGACTCTGCTGAGAATCAGTTTCTTATATTCTTTCTTCATGCCATCAGGCAGGAAAGAGGCATCTATCAGATCGAGCCATTTCACGATTGAGCGACGGAACTTCTTGGCGATGTTGTTGATAACTTTCTCGCTGAGTCCTGATGCAGTCATCACCTTGATGAAATCTGATTTCAGAATCTTTCTTTTTCTTCCATTTAGTGTCAGGGCGAGTTCCTCGGTATCTTCCGGCATCACTATCTTCGTGCAGAGCAGGTCGTAGGCTGGGGTTAATCCATAGCCCAGTTTCCTGTTGTTGTAGAGCGAGAAGTTCTTGAGGTGCATGTCGGCGTTGCCGGTAATCCATGAGAAGATAACTACCTCCCAATAGTTCACGAGATCGAGCTGTGAGAAGGATGAATACTTCTTGATGAGCTTGGCTACCTGCTCGTAGGAACCTTTGTATTTGTATTCGGTAAGGCGCTCTGACAGCTGGCACATATCCTCCATTGGTACTTTGGTGCCATCATCCAGTCGGTCAATTCTTCGGGTGATGTAACAGAGTTCGCCATCGGCAAAGCGAATCAGACCATGCGGAACCACGGCGATTTTGGCGGCTTCGGCAAGATGCATCGTGAGGTCTTCTATTTCTGGAAGACAGCGATAGCGGTCGGTCTGGGGCTTGAGGATGTATTTTCCCCAGAGTCCTACAATGGTGAAGCGGGATGGTTCGTTCTTTCCGCCTGGGTTCACATCGAGCGAGAGCTTTGCCTGTACACCGGTGAGGGTGGTCTGGGCACGCACTACCTGTTTAGCCAGGTTGCCTATTTCCTTCCTGACATAGGGTAGGACAGGAGCTTCCTTGGTGCCGAAGAGTTTTCGGGCACAAGCAGGATGGTAATCTACCTGCCCTGGCTTGAGCGGTTTATAGCAATATAGACATTTCTCCATCATTCTTTCTCCTTTTTAGTTTTGGGGTGAAGCGTTTGTTCCTTCTGATGTTGGTTCTTCGACCGGGATGACGCTGACGGCTCCGATGCAATCCTTGCAGCATGCAAGTAGGAGCGACATTCTATCCCGCTGGTTGATTTTCCAACTGCTTTCTGCGATATTCAGCAGCCATCCTTCGGGTATCAGTCCATCGAAGAAGGGAAACAGTACGGTGTCGTGGTAGGGCTCGTCGGATAACGGGAGCGTCAGGCTCACGGCTTCTGCACCATCCGATGCCAGATAATCAGCATCGTAGGCAAAGGTGAAGCCCGTTTCATCTTCCGTCAGCAGGCCTACGTATTGGTTGTAGAGATAAATCTTTCCTTGTTTCATAAAATTCTGTTTTTATTCTTTTTTGATAGGAACGGGACCTATTTCCTGGCCGAAGAGAAGGAGAACCTGATTAACTTTGTCCAGTCTTAATGTTTCCTTTCCCTGTTCCAGTTCTCTTACGAATCGGAGACCTACGCCCGATTTCGCAGCCAGATCCACCTGTGTCAATCCGAATTGCTTGCGCATTTCCTTGACGTATGATGATAATGTATTGCTCATATTTTATTTCTTTTATACCCTTTCGGGTAAAATCCTATTATTAATGATATTATATTATACCCTTTCGGTGGCAAATATACGAATAAAAATGAAAATACCCCCGAAAAGGTATAATTTATAATATCATTTAACAAATTATACCTTTTCGGGGGTAGAAAAGCGAAATATATCCTTTGGGAAATAAAAAAGCGTAACGAATACCTTTACCGGTAATCATTACGCTTTCATTATTATCTAGAAAACTTTATTTTCCGAGATTATTCTTTTTCTCGTTCAGTTCTGCCTGCTTACGCATCATCTCTTCCTGCTGCTGGCGCTGCAATTCCTGGAGGGCCTGCATTCTTGCCATGAGGCCGCTTGCCTTCTTAGGGTTGTTCTTGTTCTCCTGGTAGCGCTTCTCCAGAATGGCGAGGAGCTTCTCGTCGTTGGTGGTCTTGCGCAAGGTCCACATGATTGCGGCACTGAAGAACAATGAGATGAAGTAGTAGAAGTTCAAACCTGCTGAGTAGTCATTGAACATGAAGAAGAACATCAATGGCATGAGATACATCATCCACTGCATCATCTTCATCTGCTCTGCCTGCTGACCTACCATCTGGTCACGCTGCTGGCGCATCGTCATCCATGAGTACAACAGGTTGGCTACGCAGAAGAGAATACAGGTCAAACTCAAGTGGTCGCCAATCAACCAGATGTTGGTGTTCCACTCGAAGATTGGGTCGAAGGTGCTCAAGTCGTTCATCCACAAGAACTTCTCACCACGAAGCTGGATGGCATTAGGCACGAAGTTGAACATCGCAACCCAAACCGGCATCTGAATCAGCATTGGCAAGCAACCAGACAGTGGACTAACACCATACTTGGCATATTCTGCCATCATCGCCTGCTGCTTCTGCATCTGATCCTCAGGCTTGTTAAACTGAGCTGTAGCAGCCTCGAGCTTTGGCTTCAGCACACGCATCTTGGCAGAACTCATATAGCTCTTCTTTACCATAGGGTAGGTGATGAGCTTGAGGAGCAATGTGATGAGAATCAATACGATACCCATTGGGAATACCTTGCTCAACCAGTCGAACACGTAGAGTGTGAAGAAACGGTTGATCCAGCGGATGATAGGCCATCCCAGATAAACGAGCTTCTGGAACTCCAGGTCCTTGCCGAAGGTGCTCTCCTTCTCAGTATTCTTCAGAATCTGGAAGTCGTTAGGACCGAAGTAGAACTCAAACTCAGACGCCTTCTTGCCGGTTGGGTCGAAGGCTGTCTTCATCTTAGCCTGGAACTGCTTCAGGTAGCCCGAACCCTTCTCCTGAGGAATAGAGGTCATGAAGGCATCCTTGTCGAAGTTGTCCTTAGCTACAATAATAGCTGAGAAGAACTGGTTCTTGAAAGATACCCAGTCGATAGTCTCTTCAATTTTCTCGTCGATTTTCTCGCTGCCCTCGTTCAGGTGGTCGGTGCCGCCCTCTGCCTTATGATAGGTGAGGGTGGTGTAGCGGTTCTCGAACATGAATCCACGTTCCTGCTGGCGCGCCTTGTCGCTCCAGTCGATACTCATCTTGTTGCAGCTAGGTGAGAACAGTCCTGCCATACCTTCTGCCTGCAGGCTCATGTGGAGCATATAGTCGTCGCCGAGGGTATAGGTCATGCTGAGGGTCTTGCCTGGGGCAGCCACTGCAGTCATGGTGACAGACTTGTCGGTCACGTTGGATGGTGTGAAATAGAGATCGCTGGTGATGATGTTGGCCTCCTTTGCCTCGAGCATGAACTTGAGGCTCTGGTCGTTGCCGTCGAAGAGAGTTACGTCCTTCTGGTCGGCAGAACCATCTTTCACCTTGAGGTTGTGACCCACGTATCCCTTGATGACTGCCTTCTCGACAGTACCACCCTTGGTGTTGAGAGTCAGCTCAACCTTCTCATTTTTCAAAACTACTTTCTGAGCCTGACCCTTCAGCGCCGAATAGAAGAGGGCTGTAGAGTCTGCCTCAATTTAGCCTTAGCATCCGCCTGGCGCTTAACAGCGGCAGTCTTGCTGGCTTTTTCCATCTCGGCGTGCTTCGCCTTGGCGATGGAGTCCTGAACGAATGCCGCTCTCTGCTCTTCGGCTGATGGCTGGTTGTACCAGCTAAAGCCTATCAGCACTACGGCAATCAGGAGGAAACCGATAATGTTGTTCTTATTCATTATTATTTTTATTGTTTTATTTTCTCTGAGGAGACAGCAAATGCTGTGCCATTCTGCTGCCTAAAGCCAGCCTGCGCTATTTCTTGTTAGCGATGGCTGTCTTTACAAAGTCAACAAACAATGGGTGTGGCTTCAATACCGTGCTCTGGTACTCTGGATGATATTGTGTTCCGATGTACCACTTCAAGCCCGGGATTTCAACTACCTCTACCAGGTCGCTTTCCGGATTGCGGCCTACGCACATCATGCCGTGCTTCTCGAATTCTTTCTGGAACTCGTTGTTGAACTCATAGCGGTGGCGGTGGCGCTCCTGGATATGCTCCTTCTTATAGATGTTGAACACGCGACTGCCCTGTTTCAGCACGCACTCGTAGGCGCCGAGTCGCATGGTTCCACCCATGTTTGATATGTTCTTCTGCTCCTCCATGATGTCGATGACATTATGTGGAGTCTTCTCATCCATCTCACGCGAGTTGGCATCCTTGTAGCCCAATACGTTGCGGGCGAACTCGATGACGATCATCTGCATACCCAGGCAGATGCCGAAGGTAGGGATGTCGTGGGTGCGGGTATAGTGGGCAGCGATGATCTTGCCCTCGATGCCGCGCTGGCCGAATCCTGGACAGATGACGATGCCGTCCTGCCCCTTCAGCTGCTCAGCCACGTTCTCTTCTGTGAGATATTCTGAGTTGATGAATGTAATGTTCACCTTGTGGTCGTTGTAGGTGCCGGCATGCGAGAGGCTCTCGCGGATGCTCTTGTAGGCATCCTGCAGGTCGTACTTTCCTACGAGACCGATGTTTACCACCTCGGTAGCCTTGTTTCTGCGGTCGAGGAAGGTTCTCCAAGGACCCAGCGCAGGCTTCTCTCCGATAGGCTCGCCCATCTTGCGGAGGATGGCGGTGTCGAGGCCCTGGTTCTGCATGTTTACAGGTACCTCGTAGATACTAGGAAGGTCTTCGCTCTGAATCACGCAGTCGAGATCTACGTTACAGAAGCTTGCCACCTTCTTCAGGATTCCCTCTTCGAGATGCTTCTCGGTGCGGAGAATCAGAACATCTGGCTGAATACCTACGCTCTGCAGTTCCTTCACGGAGTGCTGGGTAGGCTTTGTCTTCAACTCGCCTGCAGCCTTCAGATAAGGCACATAGGTGAGGTGCACATTGACGGCGTTCTTGCCCAGCTCCCATTTCAGCTGTCGGATAGCTTCCATGTATGGGGCACTCTCGATGTCGCCGATGGTTCCGCCAATTTCGGTAATCACGAAGTCATAGTGATACTTCTTGCCGAGCAGCTTCACGTTGCGCTTGATCTCGTCGGTGATGTGAGGCACCACCTGGATGGTTTTGCCGAGATAATCGCCGCGACGTTCCTTGTCAATGACTGCCTTGTAGATACGACCAGTGGTGAGAGAATTCGCTTTCGTAGTCTGAATACCGGTGAATCGCTCGTAGTGTCCGAGGTCGAGGTCGGTCTCCATACCATCTACCGTTACGTAGCACTCACCATGCTCGTACGGGTTCAGTGTACCCGGGTCGATGTTGATGTATGGGTCAAACTTTTGGATAGTAATGTTGTAGCCTCTTGCTTGAAGAAGTTTACCGATGGATGAAGATATGATTCCTTTACCCAAAGAAGAAACCACACCACCGGTAACGAAGATGTACTTTGTATCAGCCACGATGTTTATAATTTAAATTAGAATTATTTGGGTGCAAAGTTACTATAAAATTATGAATTAGCCAAAATATTTGTAAAGAATGGCGTTGAATTTAGAATTATTTTGTTACCTTTGTGCCCAAATTAGTATATGAAGGAATGAAAATAAGATTTGGATTACTCATTTTAGCTTTGCTTGCGGGTGCTGTGACGGCAGATGCCCAACGTTCCCGCAGGCATAATGTGGTGGTGAAAACTCCATCGATAGTGAAAAGTTATGTGGACTCGCTGGCTCACATCAGGGAGCGTATCGACTCTACTGAGATGTCTTCGGATGACTCCCGATATGCCATGCTCTTCACCCCACTCACGTATTATCGTTCACCTGCCAATCAGTTCCTGCGCCTCCGTCCTGAGGGAGGGGTAGGTGATTCGCTTGGCGTGATGCTCGATAAGACGCTGATGGACGTCTATCTCAACCGTCCAGACCTGGTGAAGACTACGCAGCGACATCTGGAAGAGGTGGGCGCTCCAATCGTGGCGGATACAAAGGCCAAGAAGCCGAAGCGCGACATTATAGAAGAGGTGGCACCTAAGGTCTTCGAACCGGAAACAGCGCCATCGGATATCGTGATCTTCAAACCTAACTTCTGGACTTTCGGCGGAGATTACTATCTGCAGTTCCTGCAAAACTATGTATCTGACAACTGGTACAAGGGTGGTGAGAGCAACTACTCTCTGCTGGGACGTGTAACGATGATGGCGAATTACAACAACAAGCAGAAGGTGAAGTGGGAGAACAAACTGGAAATGCGATTGGGTTACCAGACTTCCAAGGGAGACTCGGTGCATTCGCTCAAGACATCCGACGACTTGATCCGATACACCAGTAAATTAGGTCTTCAGGCATCCAGGAAATGGTATTATACCATCCAGATGGTGGCACAGACGCAGTTTGCCCATGGTTACAAGAGTAATGACAAGAAGGTTTATTCCGATTTCTTCTCACCATTCAATCTGAACCTCTCTGTCGGTATGGATTATTCGGTGGATTGGCTCAACCACAGGTTGAAGGGTAGTGCCCATCTGGCTCCTTTGGCGTTCAACTGGAAGTATGTGGGCCGTGAGGATCTTGCCACAAGATATGGTTTGAAGGAGGGACAGCATGGTATGACCGATTACGGTTCTGAGTGTACCTTCGATCTGTCTTGGCAGGTGATGGAGAACCTGAAGTGGAAGACCCGTCTCTGGGCATATACTACTTACAAGCGTGCAGAGATAGAATGGGAAAATACGATTACCTTCCAGTTCAATCGTTATATTTCATCGAATATCTTCCTCTATCCTCGTTTCGATGATGGAGCAAAGCGTAAGGATGATCAGAGCTATTGGCAGTTCAAGGAGTTCATGTCTATCGGATTCTCTTACTCTTTCTAGAAAAGTTCGCCCCGCACGCCCTGTGACGGTTTGCCCCACACGCCCTGAAAGGGCAGAAGCTCCCAGCCCAGGGCAACACCCTGGGTTAAAAGCCGCAATCAACAATGCCGCCCTGTAAGGGCAAAAGCTTTAAAAATATTAAGAAAGCTTT
>NZ_QSIG01000073.1:0-9718 GCF_003468525.1 Prevotella sp. AM34-19LB
GAGTTATGAGGGTTGTGATATGTATCACAGCATTGAAAAACCAATAGACTCACTTCCACTAATCTTCAATACTATTATGTCTTTCTGCCTGCTGCATACGAAATGCAAACCGAGCTGCTTGAAGCAAATTATATATCATATACCATTCTGCTTGCTTGAAAGCCACCTTTTAAGTTCTTAAATCGTCTCGTTCTTCTGAATCTCTACTTAAGAGATACTGAATCGCGCTGCAAAAATACAAATTTTATTGTAAATAAGCGAATTATGCCTGTTAAATTTTTGATTTCGTTCAGCAAAAAGCAACTTTTTATGGAGTTGATTTTTGAATGAAATCGGATAAGTCTCTGATTGAAAGGAAGTTCTCCGTTTTTCTGTATCTTTTAAGTAGAGATTCAGAAAAATGGTTCAAATTGGTTCAGGAAGGATGTAACCGCCCTTAGTGCTGTTTCTGCCCCACCTGTCCCTCCCCAGCGGGAGGTCCTTACCCTATACCCAAGCCCTAAATCCCTACCATAGGGATTAGGGATGTAACCGCCCTCCGGTGCTCGGAACCGCTACGCTATAAGGTTGGCGGACCAATCAAAGGTCTCGCCAGATTGTGCGGGATGGGACCGCCTGGGTATAGTTTGCTATTATCTTGCTAAAGGTGCTGGATACTACCCCTATTTTAAAACCACCCGGTCTTGTAATAAGTCACAAAGAGAACGTAATGTCTTTAATGTATAAGGACGAATCGTCAAGTCATCACAAACTATCTTCTTATCCTTACCCAAGAAAAACATACCACAATGATCATTAAGACCTGCTTTAACAGGATATATTCTTAATCTATCATGTAAGTTTACTAAATACCTTGGAGTAAAAAGAGCATAACCCACATAATGGCTTTTGGGACATTAGGCTATGTTCTTTAAGACTTCCAAAAATTTAGGGAGTTCCGAAAGTGGGAGAATGCCCTCTTTCTCTATCTCTCCATAATTGACATCATACACTATCCTATCACTAAGAATAGATAAACAGGCATCTCCTTTGGAGGTCTTCCATTGCATTAATATATAGCCATTGGTATTTGGGAATATTGCTAATCCCTGAAGCAATGATTCGCTACAGGATGAAACAACCTTCTGAGAATAATCACATGCTTCTGATGATATGGAAGGGGAACCTGCGTAATCCCAATTCGCTGGCAAATCTCGAAGTTCAAGAATTCGCTTCTCAAGTCGTTGCCTTAACGAAAGGCTTGGCTTCTTTTTCAGCTGTTGCTTCAATAATCGCAAAGCTTCTGCCATAGCATCAGTCACACTGATGTTATTCTGCTCTGCAATTGTTGCATAGCCTTGATATAATGTATTATCGAGTACCAATGTTGCCATAATCGTAATATTCTAATCTTGGCTGCAAATATAAGGTTTTTCTATGAAACTACCAAATTTTGGGGGGAGTTTTTGCTTCTTGCTCTAATCTCCCCCAGATTAACACTGATTTCTTAGACCTATTCGGTCTCAGGTGGTAAATCCCACTCTGCTCCTATGAATTCCATCACGAGTCTTTGGAAGCTTGCCTTGTAGCCGCCTTCCATCGGGCAGGGATCGTCGGGATAGACCTCGTGATACTCCTCTTCCATGTTGTCCAGATAGTCCATTATCAGCATCATCTTGTCTCTGGTGCTGTGACACTTCTTCAGCGAAGAACGAAGCAGACAGTAGGACTGGGTGTTACGGGCATAACCCTCTTAGACATGCTTGACTGAATTCTCATTCATGTGGCCAGCCACCTTGAGGGTGCGTACCACATTGGTACTGTCGCCGAGGATGGTATCCGTCAAAGCGTTCAGTGCCTTTGGTGTTTTTGTAAATCGTTTCATTTCTTAATATATTTAAAAATTCCAATTTCTTCTGTTAAGCTATCATAAATTACCGCATTTTTGTACCTATATATGTAGGTACAGGATTCCCGGCGGTTTCAACCTTTTTTCATATCTTTGCAGCAGCTTTCAAGAACGAGGGCTGAAGCTGAACTTTAGCGTTTCACTCTTTTTATAAGCAGCGTATGCTAAAGAATATAAAGAAATATGTATCAATGGGTTATAGCGGATTTAAAACATCCCTAAAACGCTGTTTTTACTCCATTTTCAGTGTTCAGAGTTCAGAATTCAGCCTGATGTTCAGCCTCATGAGACATAGAGTAAACAATTACAATCAAACATAAAAATCATCACAGTATGGCAACATCATTAATAAAACCAGAGGATCAGGAGGCTTTGCCTTCTTATGTCCAGAGCATCCAGTCGTCGGAAAACCATCCCGTCGCTTCATGGGAATCGGTGAAACAATTCATCACCGAAGATCCTATCGTCAAAAACCTCACGCTGCTCTATCGACAGCGTCTGCAGGTCAGCAAGAGCTTCGCCGACGAGCTGAAGCCGAAATGCCCTGCCATCACCATCTCTGCCCAGATGGACGGATATGGCAGAAAGTTGACTAATTTCTTGAAACCTACCCTCAAGCTGATGGTGGAGTTCGACACCGTGCCAGGCGACCAGATGGAGCACATCAAGCAACTCATCGTGAAGGATGAGCATACCATGGTGGTGCATCGCAGCATCAGTGGCAGGGGTTTCCATATATTCTGCAAGTATTCGCCTTCTGACAACGAGGACATCGCCATCCTCGACCTCTTCCACCTGATGCTGGAGAAGGCGCAGAGCTATTACGAGCATCTGCTGGGACTGGAGTGCGACAAGGCTTGCGCTGACATCACCCGATGCGCCGGACTTGCCTACGATCTTGAGGCTTTCTTCAACTGGCAGTCTGTGCCTTTCTCGCTGGATAATGGCGACCTGAAGAAGTTTTATACCCAGAAGGCGGTGGAGGCGAAATCGATCAAACGTGCTGCCAAGCGAAAGGCGAAGAGAGAGCAACAGGGCGGGAAGCAGATGGCTGCCATCACCATCGAAGAGGCTGCACCGCACATCAAGGAGCTCCTGAAGCAATGGGGCTACGACTTTGAACCAGGCAGGCACAACGAGTATGTCTGCCACTTCGGCAAGGTCTGCGTGAGATATGGCATCGACAAGGACGAGGCGATGAAGTATGCCGACAAGGAGTTTGGTACCAACTATGCCGACACCGCCAGCGTGATGAAATCGTGCTACAAGCATACCGACCTCTTGGGTACCTGGCACTTCTACCGTCCCGGCGAGGCATACAGCGGCAAGCCGAGGGTGAAGACCATCAAGCAATGGCTGGATACCCACTACGAGTTTCAGCACAACATCGTGACGGGCTTCTTCGAGTTGAGAAGCCGCATGGTCCTCAGCGGCAAGTATTCTCACTTCACCCGCATCGACGACAACATCGAGAACTCGCTCTGGGCAGAGATGGACGAGGCTGGGCTGCATCTTTCCGAGAAGGTGCTGCACAGCATCATCAACAGTGATTTCTGTCCCCCCTACGATCCCTTGGAGGAATATCTCCGGAGTCTGCCGATATGGGACCGCAACAAGGATCCCGACTATATCGACCAGCTCGCCGACCGCATCCATGTGGTGGAGAAGCCGGGCTATGAGCACAACCAGAAGCTCTTCCGCTATTTCTTCAAGAAGTGGCTGGTGGCGATGGTGGTGGCATGGGTGATACTGAAGGTGGTGAACCAGTTCATCCTCATCCTCGTGGGAAAGGGTGGCATCTTGAAGACCACGTTCTTAGCCTATCTCCTTCCGCCGGCGCTGCGCCAGTATTTCTTCAACGATTCCACGGGCAACTATACCGACAAGGACTTCATGGAGGCTTTCAGCAGCAAGGCGACGATATGCCTCGACGAGTTTGAGACGGTTTTCGGCAAGAACCTGAGTGCCTTCAAGAGCAATCTCACGAAACTCACTTTCTCCATCCGCCGTCCCTACGACAAGTATCGCACCGAACTGCCCCACCGTGCCTCGCTCTGCGGAACCACCAACAGCCAGCAGTTTATCACCGACGAGGAGAACCGCCGTTACTCTCCCTGGATAGTGGACAGCATCGAGAGTCCGATAGACTACCCGATAGACTACGACCACGTCTATGCCGAGGCATTGGCTCTGGGTCAGGAGGTGATGAAGCGCAAGAAGAACTCGCCTCTGAACTGGACTTTCTGGCTGACTCGCGATGACATCGAGCTGATGCGCCTCCACAACCGCCTCTTCATGGTTGCCAACTATGCCGAGGAGCAGATACTGAAGTATTATAAGGTGCCATTGCCCGACACGCCACTGGAGTATATCAAGTTCCGCTACACCTCGGAGATTCTGGAGAAGATTGGTGTCAACCCAGCCCTGCGCCAGAACCTGAACTCTCACAACATCGGTGCCGTGATGTCTCGTCTGGGATTCAAGAAGATTCACAAGGAGCACGGCAACGGCTGGGCCGTGATCGAGAAGGAGGGTTGCGAAATCAACAGCGATGCCGTGTTCGATCCTAACGATACCGTGGAGGATTAAGTATCTTGGTTACGATGGCTAAGTATCTTGGTTACGACAGCTAAGTATCATAGTTACGGATGGTATTTAAGTCGCACACGGATCTCACGGATCTCACGGATTTATTTTTTCGTTGCAAGCAACGGGTATTCACATTTGGTCTCAATGGAAAAACTCCGAAGGAGTCGAAAATCCGTGAGATCCGTGAGATCCGTGTGGGAAAAATCAACATTAAACATTATAATAAAGTCTATGGATTTACGAAGTTACACCAAGCAGGAGTTAGCCCTGCTCTATTTTCCGGATTCCGACCCGGACGTGGCAAGATCTCATCTGATGAGATGGATAGTAAGATGCACCCAGCTCTATGAGCAGCTGCTGAAGAGTGGATACACCAAGAACAGCAAGGAGTTCAATCCCCTGCAAGTATCCTATATTTTCTTCCATTTGGGAGAGCCCTGATATTTATCAGTGATAATCGTTGAGTATCGTGGAGCAACATTGAGCATCGGTGAGTTGGGAATGAGAAATGTTGTATCTTTGCATTGTGATTCAGAAAGAGAAGTCCCACACGGATCTCACAGATCTCACGGATTCTTTTTCGTTGCAAGCAACGGTTATTCTCATTTGGTCTCAATGGAAAAACTCCGAAGGAGTAAAAATCCGTGAGATCCGTGAGATCCGTGTGAAACAAAAACACTTAACATTTAAAAACTATGTTGCTTTACGTACTAAAACTAAATCAGAACGCCAAGATGCCAGAGGCATACGGCAAGTACTACGCCTATCCAGTCATCACTCAGACGGTAGACATCGACGGCCTGGCCGGACACATGGCTAGCCACAACACTCCTTTCTCCAAGGGAGCCATCAAGGGCATGATTACCGATATGGTATCGTGCATCAAGGAACTCACCTTGCAGGGTATCGCTGTGAAGATCGACGACCTCGCCATCTTCTCCATCGGCATCCGCAACAAGGAGGGAGCTGCCTCGGAGAAGGAGTTCACCATCGCCAAGAACATCGACGGTTTCCGTCTCCGTGCTCGTGGCACCGGTGAGTTCAGCGCCAAGACCATCAACCTCGATGCTACGCTGAAGAAGGCCTCTGCTCTGTTAGGGGATGGCACCACCACGGATACCAACCCGGATACCGGGAAGGATACCACTGGTGGAGACAACACCAGCCAGGGTGGTAGCGGAACCACTGGAGACGAGAATGTAAGCTTGTAGTAGGCCTAGCCTCCTGGCATCTGAAACAAGAGAAAGCGCATCGGCAGGATGCAGTCCGGAGTAATCCGAGGGCACATCAGGAATGAGTTCATCACTCATCATTCAACATTGTCAATTCATCGCCCTGAACGGATGCTTGCTCATCCTGCCCGCTTCCTTCTTGGTTTCCCACACGGATCTCACGGATCTCACGGATTCTTTTTCGTTGCAAGCAACGGGTATTCTCATTTGGTCTCAATGGAAAAACTCCGAAGGAGTCGAAAATCCGTGAGATCCGTGAGATCCGTGAGATCCGTGTGGGAAAAATTCAACATTTAACATTCAAAATTAATCATTATGAAAGTAAACTGGAAATCCGTCATCAATTTCGTCATCACTGTCCTCACCGCCGTCCTCAGCACCTTCTGCATGCAGAGCTGCGCCAACCTCTAAGTCGCTCACGGATCTTTACATCACTAGGCGATGAATACCTTTTGCCATGTCATCAACATTAAAGTTTACCAATAAGCCAACTTTCTTATGTGCGATTTTGAGATACGTCATCAACTGCTTATAATGTACCGGATGTAATTCTTCTACAGATTTCAGTTCAATAATCACCTTGTCTTCGACAAGAAGATCCAACCGATAATCACACGGAAGCTTTACTCCGTCATAGATGACTGGAAGCGGAACTTGCTGTTCTACCTTCAAGCCCTCCTTGCGAAGCTGATGAACCAAAGACTCCTCATAAATCTGCTCAAAAAGACCTGGTCCCCAATAGTTATAAACTTCAAAGATTGCACCGCGAATCTTATAAGTCAAATCGCCATATAATAACATAAGCCATAAAAAAGACTCACACCCATCTTAAACGGAAAATCCGTGAGATCTGTGAGATCCGTATGCAAAATTAAACATTAATTCTTAATAATCCAAAGAAAACAATGAAATCTGTAAAATCCATGTGCAAAACAATGTGATTCAGAAAGAGAAGTCTCACACGGATCTCACGAATCCCACGGATTCTCTTCGGTGCAAGCAACAGAGATTTTCATTTGGTCTCTCAATGGAAGAACTCCGAAGGAGTCAAAATCCGTGAGATCTGTGAGATCCGTGTGCAAAATTAAACATTAATTCTTAATAATCCAAAGAAAGCAATGAAGAATCCAAGAAAAATCGATCTGATTGTGGTACATTGCAGTGCCACACGTGTTAACCAGGACTTCCCAGTTGAAGCCTTGGAAGCCTGCCACAAGGCCCGTGTTTCCACTCCATCGGTTACCACTATTACATTACGAAGGATGGTATGGTCTATCCCTGCCGTCCAGAAAACGAGGTGGGGGCTCACGCCCGCCACTACAACGCCCACAGCATCGGAATCTGCTACGAAGGTGGTCTCGACGAGAAAGGCAAGCCTGCCGACACTCGCACTCCAGCCCAGAAGGATTCTCTGGAAGACCTCCTCTACGGTCTCTCCCTCGACTATCCCGATGCCGAGATCCTAGGCCATCGCGACCTCCCCTGGGTTCGCAAGAGCTGTCCTTGCTTCGATGTCAAGAAGTGGCTGAAGGAAATCGACTTCCATCTCTAGGAAATGCTCCTCATCTGAAAACAGATGGGGAGTTTTTTTATAAAATATATTAAATGGTTTCAACTGCCGGATACAGCTCCGCTTCTCCTGAGAAGATGACTCTTCCCGAGTTATGAAGGTTATGATATGTATCACAGCATTGAAAAACCAATAGACTCACTTCCACTAATCTTCAATACTATTATGTCTTTCTGCCTGCTGTATACGAAATGCAAACCGAGCTGCTTGAAGCAAATTATGCCTGTTAAATTTTTGATTTCGTTCAGCAAAAAGCAACTTTTTTTGAGATGATTTCGGATGAAATCTGATAAGTCTCTGATTGAAAGGAAGTTCTCCGTTTTTCTGTATCTCTTAAGTAGAGATTCAGGAAAATGGTTCAAATTGGTTCATTTTATCCTGGAATAGTTTTTTCTTCTCTTTTTTAAATTACTGAAGTTTCGTATGTGGTTCAAGTACGGGCTGAAGGCCCAAAAGCTCCTAGCCCAGGGCATCGCCCTGGGTATAATGGCAATCAACAAGGCGCCCTGTAAGGGCAAAAGCTTTGTATATTGCCAGGTATTTGAAAGCTTTTGCCCTTACAGGGCGACAGGTTTGCGTCCATAAACACCCAGGGCGATGCCCTGGGCTAGGAGCTTCTGCCCTTTCAGGGCGTGCAGGGCTTACTTGCGAAACTTGAGTAAATTATAGGGCGGCTAGGTTTCTGGCGGTGGTATCATCTACTCTGGAGATACGGGATGGGACCGCTTAGCCCCCTAACTCTTCCTCGTGGCGGCGTAGCAGATGAGGGGGATGAGGAAGGCGAGGGACATGCTTTGCGTGGTGTCGGCTATGTAGCACTGGCGGTCTGCTTCTCTATATGAATGCTCTCCTCGGCATAGTTGATAAAGAAACTATTCACGCCCGTCTGGGCTGCCACATAGAGGAAGAGGGTGAGCATGCCGAAAGCGAATGCCATCGCCTTCATCGGCTTCTCCTCTATCTTCTCGTTCGTATCTACCTCATGCGCTCTTCTCGGGTGAGGCAATGTTATTCTTGACAGAATAAATGCCACTGAAAGCACGAAGATACCCACCAGGGCGTATGGAATGGCTATGTTGACACCTGAGAACAGCAATTGTCCGCCAACCAGTGGTCCCACTATCCAACCAATGCCATTGAGCGATTGTGACAGATTGATTCTACTCTCTGCCTTATCGGGATGTCCCAATACCGTGGTATAAGGATTGGCACTCGTCTCCAGACAGGTTAAGCCGCATCCTATCACAAACAAGGACAGTACGAAGAAATAGAAGCTGTTGATTTCACTTCCAGGATGCCATGGGCAAAGCCCCACATGAAGAAGAGGCTGCTGATAATGAGGAAGGGAACCAGATAGTTATGCCCTTCGTATCTGAAGATGGATGGCTTCATTATGATTCTCTGCAAATTCCTTACTATCCTTTACAACCAGGGCAAGATAGCCACCGCCACCTGCGCCCGGCATCTTCCATGCCAGCACATCGTCCAGAGCACTGTAATGATCAATCATCGGCTGCACACTCGCATCCGGTTCTATCACACCATCGATAGAAGGATTCACCATACCTGGGAACATGGCTATCTGGGCTTCGAAGGATGCCTTGTATGCTGCTACAAAAGCATCAAGATTGTGCGCAAGAATGGCATTCCAGCATGCATCGGCAGCATCGGCTAAAGCCTTCACCTTTGCAGGAGTAATATCCTTGCCTTCTACCACGCTGCATCCCGGACGTCGTGGCTGCATCGGTATCATCACGAGGTGGTCTTCGAGGAAGCGGAGGGTCATCTCATCCTGAGTGCTCTCTATCTTCTCTGGCCAGAAGTTGTTGTCATAATAATGACGAGCCAGACCTGGTACGCAGATTCCGATGGAATCCTGGGCACCGGAAATGATGCCGTCGTGGCGCTCCGGATTATTCTCGAAGCAGAAGACCAGACGGGCGAGCATCTCGGGATCCATCTTTGGGAGCTTCACCGGCCATATCTTCTTGATCATGTTGCGGGTGGATGTGGAGAGGCCACATCTGTCACGTACCTCGAAAGTTGGATCCAGGGAAATGGTGATTGCCCAACCAGGGTGATACATGCTGACGTATGGCTGGTCGATCCAGGTTCCAGCGAGGTCCAGACGGGTTGGGATGCCCGCATTTTGTGTCGTATTATCAGATGCTGTCGATAAAGCCTTCTTCAAATCGGATGAAGAACGTGCCTTCAAGCCTTCATGAGGTGTGCGCTGAAGTTCGACATACTCGATGCCTCGCTCTGCACAAATCTTTCGCTTCTCATCAGAACCGCCTTCTGCATTTACAACAAACACATCAGGTTTTACTTTATCAAGTGTTGGGAGAAAGTCGATAACTCCACTTCCTTCATTGATATACGCATCCTTCACTGCCTTGATGTTCTTGACCATGAAGAGTCGTTCTTCCTGTGGGAACA
>NZ_QSIG01000074.1:0-9384 GCF_003468525.1 Prevotella sp. AM34-19LB
GGACATTGATGCTTGGACTACCGAGCACTTGTCCAAAAACTGGGTGACAGAACGAACCAAAACTCTCAAACAAGTGAGTTAATATTGGAACATAGAACTGGACACCCTATTTATTAATTTTTAAAAGAAAACAGTTATGAAAAAAAGTGTTTTATTAATGGCTGCAGCTACTGCTATTGCCTTGTCTTCATGCTCTTCAGAAGAGACTAAGGATGTTGCGAAGAGCTCTAATATCACCTTCCGCAGTACAGTAGCTTGAACAGCCGTGGAACTGAGGCAACAACAGATAATCTCAAGAATATCTGGGTGAGTGCATGGGCTGATAATGACCCGGTATTTAATGCTGAGCAGTTTACAAAGAAAGCTGGTACAACAGAGTTTCGTAGTGTAGGTGGTCCTTGGTTCTGGGAGAAGGATAAGGATTATACCTTTATGGCGTTTGCTACTGGTAAGGAGGATAAGGCGAACTTAAATCCTACAATTAACAAGGATAACATTACTTTGGCTGATTACACTCCAAGTGCAAATCTTGCAGATCAGTTGGATTTGCTTGTAGCTCAGGGAACAGGCTCTAAGGTTAACAATCAAACTACAGGAGCTAAATTGGATTTCGACCATATTCTTTCACAGATTCAGATCAAGGTGAAGAATACAAATGAGAACAGAAAGTATATTATCAAGGGCGTACGTATCTCTAATGTAAATGGTACAGCTACCTATACATTTACCCCTGGAAATGCTGCAGCTAAACACGCTTGGACTGATATTAAAACACCGAGCCAGTATATCCTTAATCAAGATGCAGCGATCACCCTTGATGATCAGAATAAAGTCGTTAATGATTTGCTCGTAGGTGCTAACAGCGCTATGCTTATCCCACAGAGTATCACAGCATGGGATGGTACAGCTCCTAATAAACCAGCTACTTTCGCAAATGTTACCGGTTCTTACATTTCTCTCTTGATTAATGTTCAGAAGAAGAATGCTGCTGGCGGTTGGGAGCAGGTTTATCCAGATAAAGCCGGTCAGGCTGATAATACTAAATTCGCTTGGGCTGCTGTAGCTATCCCTGCTGGCACTTGGGCAAATGGTAATAAGTATATTTACACTCTCGACTTGAGTAGGGGTGCTGGTAAGGTAGATCCTGTAGATCCAGGTAAGGATTGGACTGATAAGGATCCAAAACCAGGTGAAGATATTCTGGGCGGCGAAATCTTCTTCACTGTTGATGTAAAGGCATGGCTTGATCAGACAACAGATGTCCCAATGTAAGTATTGAATATACCAAATTATAATTTTAGAATTGGAGGGTATCCGGCTCACGAGAGAGTCTGAGAATCGGAACCCTCCGATTCTTTACCCTTATTGGCGTAAAAAGAATTTAAAGAAAACTATATGATGAGAAAAACTTATAAATGCAGTTTGTTGGCACTCAGTGTACTCGCATCCTTTACGTCATGTTCAGAAAGCGAATCACTGCAGCAAGCCAATCTATCTAATGATAAAATTACATTTCAACCATCGCTCGACAACAGCTGGAAGCCTCTGTCTCCCAGCTCCTCTTCACGTGCAGCTAAAGATGCAGCAAACGAGGAGGGGCCTATCGTCGTACCTACATCCTACGGTAAGCCCCTCTATCTTCACTCATTAGAGCAGGACGGTATCTATATCTGGAGCAAGGACGGAAAACGCATCACCCGTTCCGGTGCACCGCTGGAAGACGGGGAACAGGAACGAGCTGCGCAGACCCGTGGAGCCCAAAAGGTAAATATTAATGAATATGGTAGTTTTGGCGTAACTGCTATTTATAAGGAAGGAAATACGAATGTATCATTATTCCAGAATGGTGGCAATCCGGAAATAGCCGTTGCCACACCATCCAATAATTTTTGGGGAATCCAGGACAGCCGATGGCCAAATACAGGAGAAGTGTCTTTTCATGCTTTCGCTCCATATAATGCAAATGTAAACTCACCTCTTGAATACACCCAAGACATAGCCAATGGAAAGACCCAGATCACATATACAGCATCAAACACGGATATTGCCAGTCAGCCCGACTTGATTGTTGCCACCAACAAAGGCTCGAAATCAAAGGAAGCTTTGGGCTTGAGCTTCTATCATGCCCTTACTGCCGTAACCTTCGCTGTCGATAAGAATCTGGCTGATGTTATTGGTAATGGAAAACAACTGACAAAGGTAGAATTGCGTGGCATCCGTAACCAGGGTACCTGTGATCTTTCTTTGTCAGGAACGGCTAATGTGCCAAGTGCTCAGTGGACTCTTAAAGATGATAAGGTTACATACACCTTCGATGTTACTGACAAAAATATAATTGTTGGTCAGGATGATTATGCGCTCACACTGGGAGATCAAACATTGATGATGATTCCTCAGCGCTTGGATACTGAGGCTAAGTTGATCGTCACTTTGGTAGCAAATGGAAAAACAGAAGAATATACAATATCTCTCAATGGTAGTACATGGGAGGCTGGTAAATCTGTCATCTATAAGCTTTCGTCCAAACTGATTACCGTTTTGGATACTAATCTTATTTACTATGATAATTCCTGGAATAATTTTGATAAAGACGGTCAAGGTGTATTCTACCAGAATGATCCAAGAACTGATTTTATTGACTACAAAGACAAAATGGGTGTTTACATTGTGAATAACAAGACAAAAGAGCTGATTCTGGGGAATAAGTATGTTTATAGGGGATCTGGTTGGTGGTATATAGATGGCCAAGGAATGCCATACAATACCAGTAATTTAACTTACTTCTTCTACTATCCATATAGCAAGGAAACGCAAAATGTAAATTTAAACGCCAATACTGCCGAAGAATTCTTTAAAGAAAAGATTGATAATCACAATAAGAAGATAATCACCGATCAAGATGATCTTGTCAAAATTGCATCGGCAGATTTACAGGTGGGAAAAGGTTCGTTTGCTCCCAATGGACGAATAACTGTTCAAATGAAACATCAGGTAGGTGTGGCGGTTCTGCATATGCCAAGTTCTCAGAATGGAATCCTGGTATTCAAAGATGATTCTTATACGTACTGGTATGGTGAAAAAAGGAAAAGACCACAACAGGGGACAAATTATACGGCTTGGGGAATAGACGACCCGACTGGCCAGTATTTTCCATCACAAAAATTTACCGGTAACATTCCATGTCTAGCTGTTCATAAAAAGGTAGATGACTACAGACAATGGAAAAGATTCTCTTTTGTTGTTCCGTTTGGAAAGACTGTAAAATTTCAAGCAGAAGCAGATCCTGCCGAAAAGAGGATTGAAAATGACTGGGGAAAGCTTTTTGATATTAGTCTTACACCTAATCAAAATAATCCTGTAGTTGTACAAACGGTTGAATGTGATGTGCCTTTTACAAAGATTATACGTGAATACGAGTACAAGGGATCGGTAGAAACTTTTACTGCTCCTGCTGATGAAACATATACCTGCAATGTTGGGGGGCACAAGGTTCACACTTTGACAATCATCAAGGGGTATTCCACGAAGGAGGAAAGGGGGGATATGCCACAGGTGAATATAAGATGAATAAAGGAACAAACATTTATATATGTGTAGGTGGTCATGGTAACGGATATAATAATAGAATTCCAGGTATTGGTAACCCTGGACCAGCCGGCGGTGGAGCAACAAGCATAACTACAACTAATAAAGGTGAACTAAGCAACTTCAATGGCTTTCGTAGTGAAGTGCTCTTAGTTGCAGGAGGAGGAGGCGCACAAGATGCTGGTGAAGGCACCACCCTAAAGCTGGAGCAGGAGGAGGCTTATACGGCGGCACTGCATCTGGGTCAGGTTGTCATGGTAGTGGAGCAAGTCCAAGTGAACCTGGACGTAATGGGTATAGAAATACTTCAAAAATGCCGAACGATCATAAAGCCGGCTTTGGGTATGGTGGTGTCGTCTCTACCAATGAAGATGGTTGGGAAGACTATGGTGCTCAAGGTGGTGGTGGATATTTTGGTGGTGGTGGCACTCAAAAGGCCGGACCTGCTGGAGGTGGCTCTGGTTATTTTAAAAGTGATGCACTTACCAATGCTGAAACGATAGCCGGTAATACAGATTTTCCAGCACCTACGGTTACAACAGAAACGGGACATACCGGTAATGGCAAAGTCCAGATTATCTTACCTATGCCCAAGAAGAACAAACCCTAGTGAGGCATACCGTTAGGCGACCCCGTAGCGCCGAATAGCAAATAATTGATACTTACGATGATATGATAAAAAACAGTTCGATATATAATAGGTAGGCTAGAGATAGCCTGTGGTAAATAATCGTAAGAATTTGAGTCTATTGATTGCGGGTGTATGTGAATATGCCTCCTTCATATTTAAGGTAGCAGATTAATGTGTGTAGAATCTGCAAGATTAATTTTATAGTTTTAATAAGTAGGTCGTACAGAGGTACATCTATTTACATCTTTTACTTATAATTATCCCCTGCCAGCTTGTGAAAGCCGGCAGGGCTTTTTTTAGGTTTAATTATTACATAAGCAAAACCCCCATCCCGCTTGAGAAAGTAGGATGGGGGATTTCTGTTTATCTGTTATTCAAGTACTGAAATGGGTTTGGAATATCAGTTAGATAATATTTCCTGTATTTTCTCCTCTCCGATATTCAAAGTCTTTGCTATCATTTCTGCATTCATGCCCGACTTCGATAATGCCAAGACAGCTGCGCGCAAGGATGCATCCTTCTCTTCAAGTGACGCCTTCTGCTCTTCAAGTGCCGCATCCTTCTCTTCAATTGCCGCTTTCTGCTCTTCAATTGCCGCATCCTTCTCTTTAATCGCCGCCTTCTGCTTTTCGAGTTCTTTTTTCTGCGTCATGATAGTAGTATCCCTGTCTTCCAGGGCCTGGAAGAACTCATCCTCTGCATTCATCCTGTTTCTGATGTCAGGATTAGCCGCCGCCGACTGGAGCCGATGGAGTATATGCGTCATTTCGGCATCATCCCCATATTTGTTCTCATCCAACTCAAGCATTCGCTGGTCGTCCGGATAAATCTGCGACTGGTCGAATACGCTCAGTATTTTCTCCAGTCTATTGTTTACCCTTCCTCTCAGCCGCGGAATCTGGACAATGATGCTGTCATGCTGCAGACTCTCTACAAATGGGTCTGGCTCCTCCTGGTGTACTTCATTTCCCTCATAGTCATATATCTTATGTCTGGCATAGATGACGGGTTCCGTGAATTGTCCCACGTTATGCCCCAGCAGATACACCGCCACGGTAGGCAGGGCATACTTGCCCTTGGTCTCCTTGCGCATATTCTCCTTGTTGTTATACTGCACAGCCAGGTATTGACGGAAGCGCAAGGTTTCCGTCTCCAGCCATGTTTTCTGCAATTCTATCAGAATCAGATTCTTACTGCCGTCATCTTCCAATACGGTTGCAGCAAAGTCAACACGAAACATAGAGATGGCATCACGTGAAATGTTGGGATATTCATGACGACGCATTTCTACAGCAATCACCATTTTCTGCAAGAGTGCAGAAAGCAATGTCTTGGCTATTCGCTCATCTTCCATCATATACTTGAAGACGGCATCGTAAAGTGGGTTGGCTACGTATATCATCATATTCTATCCTCCATGATTAATTAAATATATTTGCAAAGATACGCTGAATATTTGTAACCTCCAAATTTTTAGGCAGTTTTTTTGCTTTATTCCGAGAATGCTTCGCTTACTTACTTCTGCCGAGGCTGGATCTCGTAGGATGGATTGTTGCGGATCTCCCAGCGGTCGAGCTTAGTGCCGTTGGTCAGGATCAGCTTCTCCTTCTGGTAGGTTACGATGGTCTGGGATGGCAGGCTCACTCTGCCGTCGCCCGCAAAACTGCGGATTGGCTGAGAGAAGTCTCGCTTCTGGATATCAGCCAGAGTGTATTCTGCCAGCTGCATCTTGCCGTCCTTCTCCATCGATACGAAGAACTTGTCTTTGTCGTCGGTTTTCGAGATGGAACGCAGGCGGGCATTCCAGTCCTCTGTAATCTTGACAGGTGCATCGCCCTTCTTCTCAATAATGTCCTGCACTTTCCAGGCATAGATGATGCCCGTGCGCGGGATGAAGGTATAGAGCGAATCGCCTATTACTTCCATATCATAGGATTCTGACTGCGGCTCAAACTTGCTGCCGATGAAATAGCTGCCTGTAGCCAGCTTGGCATAGACATTGTTGTTGTTGGCTGCATTCATGTCCAGCGCCTCACGGTCGAAGACCCTGATATTCATCTCCTTGGAATCTCTTACGAATACCAGGCGAGGGGTGGCGCACACGCATCCAGCCCAGGAAACATTGCTGGCTGGCCAGGAACCGGTGCCCAGACGACTGAGATACTTACCCGTCTTCTTGTCGAAGATCTGCACCTCTCGGCTGTCGCCGGCTGCCACGAAGAGGTGCTCGCCCTCGGCATATACATCCCTAGCCAGTGTGCGGTCGGCATTGCTGATGCTGCGCTTCAGCTCCAGTGTTTCAGCATCGAAAACATCGATGCATTTGCCGGCAAAGTTGGCTACATACAGTTCTTCGCCATCGCTGAAGAGATTTACGGCATTCAGCTGTCGGCCTCCGATGTCCTCGGATGTGCGTGAGAGATAGCCGTCCAGGTAGAAGTGGTCTGCCACCTTGATGGTATCCACCGGCTGCATTACTACTCGGTCTTCAGTAATCTCTCTGATTTCTGTCTGGTCGCAGGATGCCATTGCCAGCATCATCAGTCCTGCGCTGATCATCATTACGTCTTTTCTCATTTCTTAGTCCTCCTTGTTATTTGGTATTGTCCTTGAGCGGGTTCTCAGTGAAGTACTTCACGAGTCGGCTCTTCTTGTAAAAACTATCGATATTCTTCTGCAATACGGCATCATCCTGGAAAATCTGCATGATGTCGCAGTCACGATACTGTGCATTCTCCGGTTTGTGGAAGCCCAGCAGGTTGCGGTCGGTATAAGGCAGGTCGCCCTTCTTGCTCAGCCACATGTGCAGCTGCCAGATAAACTCAGTCCAACCTACGTTCACGCCTTCCGAAGTCTTTGCCGCATAGGTCATGTTACTGTTGTGACTGTAATCCATGCAGTGCATGAACTCGTGGGTGATTGACTCCCATCCGCTGAAGGATGCATAATGGCCGTAGAAGTTCCAGTCGGTAATGCCCCAGGTGGCACCGCCGCCCAGTCCGCCATAGGCAGGTGAGGTCTGTCCGAGCACGAAGTTCTTCTTAGCCTTGAATCTCTTCATCTCGCTCTGGTACTTTTCGGCAGTGAATGGCACCTTTTCGTTGTCGTAGAGGTCGCCGCCCATCACCTTCTTGAAGTTTGCCATCACATACTTGTACTCTGGGGTGGTCATCATATAGGCATAGTTGGTGAGGATCACCACCCACTCTCGGGCGTAGATAGGTTTCATCTCGTGGAAGTTGTATGATTCGCCTATGGTAGGAGTCCATCCGAAGTTGGAGAAGCTGCAGTTCCACTGGGCATCAATCTTCTGGAGCATCTTGAAGTGCTCGTCGTCGCTGGTGAGTCGTGCCTTCATCTGGTTCATATCGAGATATGGACAAAGGAAGCTCACGAAATTTCCGCTTTTCTTCTTCCATACGTTTCTTCTGCCAATGAAGGATGGCTTGAAGGAGAAACGGGAGAAGGCAGGAACGGTTTCGAAAAAGGCCACGGGGATATACTCGTCAGCCTCCGGAATATACATCTCGAGGTTGACGTTGGAGACTGGTTTCGCACTCCAGCTGGTGATGACGAGCGAATCGCCCACTGCTGATTTCTTCACGCTGATGAGATTGTCGGTGCGGAAGGTATAATCTGCCTTGCCTACGATTTCAGAAGATGGGTCGGATAGATTCAGGATGTGTCGGGCAGCTTCAGCCGGCATTTTGTCAAAAGATAATGTATCTTTCAGGAAATCCTGCTGGAATGGCTGCTGGATGTCGTTGTACACAATCTTGTCTTCATAGTCTGTGGAGCAGGATGCCATCAGGGTCATCGCTGCCACGAGCGTGGTTCCGGCAGCCAGAGCCGGAACTTTCAGATGTTTTTTCTTTTTCATCATTTTGGGTTTTTTACTGTTGATTTCTATACTGTTATTATGGTTTGCAAAGATACGGAAAATATTCGTAATATCCAAATTTTTAGTGAGTTATTTCGTCTGGTATTACCTTCTGCTGATATATACTAAAAAAGAGTTAAAACACTGTTAATAATGCGTTGGATATTTTGTAGTTTGGAAATTTTTTACTATATTTGTAGCGTCAAATGAATGGTATAGGCGAATACCGTTTTGTTCCTTGAAAAGGAGATGTAAATGATAATAAAATAATCATATAATTATAGTAGTTACTCAAATTTTAAAATTCAAGACAACATGAAAAGAACATTTTTAGCGACTGTTTTGTCGCTTGTTTTTGCATTGGTGGCAGTAGCTTGCCACAGTGATGAAAAGGTGATTGGTTATACTGAGTTGCCAGTACAGGCACAGTAGTTTGTAAAGCAGTATTTCCCTACTGCCACCTACTCCCGTGTAGAGAAGGAGAAGGACCACGGAAAGTGGGAATATGAGGTGCTGTTGAGCGACGGAACCAAAATAGATTTCAGCGACAAGGGAGATTGGAAGAGCGTGGACTGCAAGTTCTCTGTTCTGCCCAAGGGTATTGTTCCTACTGTGATTCTGCTGGATATCGAGAAGCGTTATCCGTCAGCCCAGCCTTACAAGATTGAGAAGGAGATAGGGGGATACGAAGTGGATATTCCGGGCTTCGACCTATATTACAGTCAGAACGGCACCTTCATCCGTGCGGAGATTGACAGATAATCCGACAGATTAGAGTATAGGTTAGGTTAATGTTGCTGTAGTAACGAAATCCCCCAGCCCGCAGTTTGCAGGTTGGGGGATGATTCTTTCTGTTCCCATTCCTATACCTCCAGCAGCGGCTGCAGCTTGGTGGCATCGAAGCAGGGGCATGCCTTCTGCACGCCCGGCAGGTCACGATGACCCAGTATCACCTTGATGTCTGGGAAACGGTGGTGGAGGTTGATGATCAGCCAGAACATCGCATCCTTCTGTGCCGCCGTTCGGGTGTCGGCTATGCAGCCTCTGGCATCCAGTCCGCCCTCATAGCAGATGCCGATGGAGTTGGCGTTGGCTCCACGGGCATGCGCACCCATTCGCTCTACCGGACGGCACTCATGTACCTTGCCGTCGCGCGTAATATAATAATGATAGCCGATGTCAAACCAGCCGTTCACTTCCACATGGTCGTGGCGCAGCTGCTCTACTGTGTAAGGGTGATTGCAGCGGCTACCGCTGCAATGCACCACAATCATATCAATCTTTCTCA
>NZ_QSIG01000075.1:0-9245 GCF_003468525.1 Prevotella sp. AM34-19LB
CCTTCTCAAAACGTTCGTTTGCTGTCATAATTTGTTTGATTTTAAAATGATGGTGCAAAGGTACGAATAAATGAGAAGTCTACAATGGTATAAACGCGGAGCCGCTTACCATGAAGTATCATAAAAGCAGCTTACTCACGATATTGCCCAGAAACCGTTCCAAACTTTGGGCACTCAATGCCCGCATTATGGGCAACAGATGCCCAACACATGGGCTATCGATGCCATCACGTGGGCTCTGAGTGCCCACCAAATGGGCATCGACAGACCAACTAATGAGCTGATTTCTAAGAGATATCAGCAGTAACTTCTAACAATATCAACATGACTTTTCCTGATTTCAGTTGACACTTTTTTACTTTATCAACTAGAAAGGTAAACACTATCAATTTCATAAAACTGAAATAGCAGACACCTGCCATTATCTTGATTTAAGTCAACAATCCAACACTATTAACAATAAAACAAAGAAAAAATTTCCTGTATTCGCATATTTCCTATACCTTTGCCACCGAATTCCAAGCATAAAGAAGACGGATTCCAATAAAAGAAGATAGAAAACAACGTATAATTTTTAAGAAAAAAGATTGATTATGAAGAAAATTATGTTGAGCCTTATGATGGCTCTCGTTTCTGTTTGCGCAAGCGCACAGGTTTACATCGGTGGTACTGCTGGTATCTCTAGCAACAAGATCGGTGATGGTGACAGCAAGACTGCTTACAAGCTCATCCCTGAGATTGGTTATCAGTTCAACAACAAGTGGGATGCCGGTATCGAGGTAGGTATCCAGAAGGGCGATGTTTGCAAGATTGCCCGAGTAGGTGATGCTACTACCTTCACTATTGCTCCTTACGTTCGCTATACAGCTGTTGAGAGCAAGGTAGTTGATCTCTTCTTCGAGGGTACTATCGGTTATGGCAGTGTAAGCAAGGGCGGTGGCGACTTCTACGAGGTAGGCATCAAGCCAGGTTTGGCTGTTAAGCTTACAAAGCATGTTGAATTCATCTCAAAGATTGGCTTCCTCGGTTACAGAGGTTATTCTCCAGAAGAGGGCAAGAGCTCATCTACATTCGGAGTTGACGTAGATGCTAGCAACATTTCTTTTGGTGCTATCTACAAGTTCTAATCTTAGAAAAGCTCATTTACTCATCGTAAATATATCAAGGGCGCAAGCTTTTTCCGCAACAGGAATAGCTTGCGCCTGTTTTATGTGAAATCTCAATTTATATGAAACCTCAATAAAGGGCAACTTATATGAAAACCTCAATATAGAGCAACCTTGATAACCCCATCTTTTCTATTCTCAAACACATCGTAAGCTTCCTCTATTCTAGATAACGGAAAACGATGGGTAATGAGAGGAGTGGTATCTATCTTGCCCTGTGCTATCAAGCTCAGGATTTCCTCACAATCACAGCCATCTACTCCACCCGTCTTGAAAATGAGATTCTTGCCATACATATCAGGAAGCGGAAGCATCTGGGGCTTATCATACATAGCTACAATAGTAACGATGGCATTAGGACGGGCACACTTCCATGCCAACTGGAAGGTATCCGAACCACCAGCTACTTCCATCACCACATCGGCTCCACCATGCAAACTCTGTTCCTCGACGAAGGTTTCGCAATCTTCCGGTTCTACCACAAGAACCTGCGGATAATGTTCCTGAATAAATGCTCTCCTAGCTTCAGATTTCTCGCAAACGATGATTTTTCCAGGATTCTTCAGTAAGGTGCAGAGCAAACAGCAAACTCCCGTAGGACCTGCTCCGATAATGAGAACCGTATCTTCTTCCTTAATTTCCGAGATTCGGGTTGCCCAGAATCCAGTGGCAAGAATATCGCCAACAAAGAGTGCCTGCTCATCGCTCACCGTATCAGGAATCTTATTCAATCCGGTAGTGGCATATGGAACTCTGATGTATTCCGTCTGGCCGCCATCTATCCTGCACCCCAACGCCCAGCCACCATGAGGAGAAGTACAGTTGTTTACGTATCCATGCTGGCAGTAGAAGCATTCGCCACAATAAGTCTCCACATTCACCGTTACTCTATCGCCCGGCTTCACATGGGTAACCTGCCCGCCTACTTCTTCTACAACACCCACCATCTCATGCCCCACGGTAATACCAGGTACAGCACGAGGCACTGAACCATGCTTGATATGCAAATCGCTGGTACAGATACTGCTCATGGTTACTCTCACTATAGCATCCTTGGCATCCTTGATGGTAGGTTTCGCTTTCTCAACAAAAGCGAATTCTCCTTTTTTAATATATGTAAATGCTTTCATCGTCTCTAGTTTATTAATGTTCTATCGAAAATGCAAATATACAAAAAATATTCATAACATCATACGTTATGCCAACTTTTTATGCTTTGTTAAAATTAGAGTTTTTTTAACGAGAAAATACTGAAAATTCACAGAATATATATATCTTTGCAGTATTATTATAACATCATATCACAAAAAACCATTCTATATGAATAATTACAAGAATATCAAGGCAAAGGTTCTGCGCATTGATGAAGAAGAACATAAGTTCGTCATCGAAGTAGAAAACAGAATTTACAAGGTAGGACAGATTGACTTCCAAAGGAGGCAACCCGCCCCTAAGACACTTGACTGTCTGATGATTACAACCCATCTAGGCAAGGTTTTCATTTCCCAGAACATAGAACACCTCATGAGAAAACATTATAAGGAAAATGATGAGGTGGATTTCAAGATCAAGATGACATTAGGTGATTTCTATCACCTGGAAGACGAATACGGCTTCACGGCAATGTTGAAAAGAGATACCATCATCAATGCAGCGCTCACTCCTAGAGTAAGATGCAGAGTGATGAAGTTCCGCCAGAAATACATGGAGGTACAACTCGTAGAAGTATTGGGCGCCGACAAGTCGGAGTTTTCACTTTCAGATAAAGATTTTCGTGAAATCATAGGTGATAAAAACTGGAATACCCCTGAGTTCAGAAATCTGATGCTCGGAGATACGCCTTCTGACATCTTCGACCTGGAGTGCCACCGATGGATAGCTGGCATCTCCAATCATCTCAGCCAAGATGAATTACAGACATTACTCCTGCAGATTCATTCCCAATGCATCGAAACGCTACAGGGAGAGTATCTCCTGCCCCGATGCAAGGAAGCCGAACGCATGCTGCTCGAACAGCGATTTACCGATATCATCGAACTGATATCTTACTACATTCAAGCCATCAGAATATTAAGAGAGGGAAAGGCCGAGCATACCATCAGCCAGATTCTTTCCACTCTATCCACTTGTGCCTATATCTACCATCCACGCAAGCAGTTCTGCATCATGCAATGCATCTTCATGCTCGACTTTTCGATTATGGAGAAACTCATCACGTCTATTCTAACCACCCTTCGCAGCCAGCAGGTATATCTTTGGAACAGAAAACCCTTTCAGATGCAATGGCTCAAACTGTTACAAAGCTATGTAGAGAATATCTATCACCAGACAGACAGACTCTCCAGCGATGCAACAACCAAGGAAACCATGATTCAGGTTTTGACCATCGAGCTGATACTGGGACGTCATGCATCGCATAAGATTTACGATAACTCATTGAATCAGGCATTGCTCTATCGCTTGGTTTCGCTGATGAATGTAAGCGACCCTAACAAGACTCTCCAGAAAGCATTCCTTTCTCTCTTCACTCCGACAGAATTCAATGCTGCCCTTCCTTTCAACAGCGATGACGCATTCGTCCTCGCCAATATGCTCTGCTCCCAACAGGACAATGAAACCGTGGAGAGTTTTGAACCTGCCAAATATGAGAATGAAACAACTCTTCTCACCGTCAACGAGCAAGCTATCACCATACAGCCAAAGGATTTGGATAAAGAGAATGTATATATGCCTCTCTCTTCACGTATGGGATTATGGCATGGACTTTCCATTCGCCTGGACGAAAAACCACCGGTAAAACTACGTGGAAAAGTAGGTACTACCATCGAACACTATAAGGAACTGTGGGAATACATCAACCATTCTCTATTCTCCCAAAAGCGTAAGTCCTCAAAAAAGCAAAACAGAAAACTCTATATAGATGATGAAACGACCATCATCGTAACCAAACAACTGGCAGGACAGCTCTTATTTGAATGCAAAGTAGTAGAAGAAGGTTGTGAGGGAGTGGGAACATTAGACGTATTAAACGATGTTGTTCCTTTCTTCCCTGGCGACATCAACACCCAGTCGTTTGAATATCAAGGGATGCCGCTCTTGTTGCATGCTTACGTAAAAGAAGTCAATAATGATGGAAGTTATGTCTTTGCCATGCGTGATATGATCAGCGAATACGCAGACGACGTACGAGTAAACGATCTGTTTTATAACTCTCGCCTCACCTGTCTGCTCTTCAATCAGGTATCCGACCTACCTCGTGTTCCTGCCGTAAGCAGCGAAGGCTTTTCTGTTTCCGTATGTCCTGCCCCTGGCATGACTCTCGATGATTTGAAAAAAGGTATGGTGATAGAAGTTGATAACATCACGGAAGGAACCAATGGTTATCTCAACGGCACCTTCCTGCGGGAATCACCGGAAAGCCGATTCAGTCTTGCCGATGCTTTCCATCAGCTGATGCTGGGGTATGCAGCACATGAGGTTTACAATCCAAAGAATGAAAAGGATGAATTGGCTAACGCGATGCCTATAGAGAAAGTATATGTATCGGAAATGATGAGCATCATAGATGCCAAAGCCACCCTAGAGGAAGATAAGATCAAGGCATACAACTATCTCAATTTCTGCCGACTTCTTGCCATTATGCTCGACAGCAAGGAGAGAACCAGTTACTACGATAGCCGACTTACGCTCCTGGAGGTGCTCAACGACTTTGCGACATTAGACAAGGTAGATATCAACAAGATAGAGCATATCGCCGAAAAGGAACCGGAATTGTTTGAACGCAATGCCATCCTTCGCCACGACTTTATGCAATTGCGTATCATCGGTTGTCTGGATAGCGAGGAACACTACGAAGACCTGTACCGTTGGAGCTGTCTTACAGAAGATCCTCACCTGCAGCAACTGGCATCGCTCGTGCTCTCTCATAACTTCGTGAAGAAATCGGGACTTCTCACCCAAGCCGGTGATATCCTCGACAAAATTCGCGCTCTTCTGAAACTCCACAAGTCATCTTCCAACAAGAAGAACTATGGCAAGGAAGATTTCCATACCGAGTTCAAGACATCCATCATCTATCCAGAAAACTCTATGCGAGTGGATGTGCAGGCACAAACCGTCAAGATTATGCAGGAAATATGTGCCTTCCTCAATGCCGAGGGCGGCCATCTCTATCTGGGCGTATCGGATATTGGCTATGAAATGGGATTGGAAGAGGACTTGAAGAACCCGCTCTTCAAAGGCTCCAGAGATAAGTACGAGGTATATGTCAACAATCAGATTATCTATTATCTCGGTCAGGAAGGAGCACATTATATACATACTCACTTCGATACTGATATCAGCAATGCGGTACTCATCATCGACATCGAGCCATGCCCTACACCTAAAGCCGTAGGCAATGTATATTATGAACGCATGGGTACATCTGCGCGCAAGGTAAACGAAACCTATAAGGACAAGTTCCTTGCCATCAGAAAACAATGGGCAGAAGAGCACATTCCGCATGCAGTGGTTACGCAGGAAGAAATGCCGACTACGTTAGAAAACACTCTAGCCACCAAGGAGCCCAAAAACTCCACCAAGCATGTAGAATCTGCTCCTATCACCGACCACATCCAAACCTCACGTCTGCGCAACAATGCATTGCACGATTACGAGGAAGGCTACCGCCCTATCACGGCAGTCATCTGTCTGATGAATACGGACGAATACAAGATACTGGATGAAGACGACTGGCAGGATTATCGCCTGAAACTGGCTGTTCATGAAGACGAAGAAGAAGGATGGCTCATTCTTGTCTATGAAAGCGGAAAGGTATGCAAGGTTTCGATGGTAGAGCTCTTGCAGAGAGAACGGGGCAGAGCATTCAAGCGTTACGCTGGCGAAAAACTCATCTTTGCATCCGTTGCCTCAGACAAGGACTCTGTATGTGTGGGATTCATTGACGGCAAGACCAACCATTACGTCAGATTTGATGATGTTGACAGATTCGAACACGGCAAGATGCAGGCAGAAGGTACACTCCCTATGGATGTACCGAATGCCGGCGTTCATTATGTAGAAGTAATTGCACAGAATCAAGTCCCTGTCAATAGAAACATTGGTAGAAAGACCATCGGATGCATCCTGAAACCGTAGAAGGAAGAAGATGCATGAAAGTTCTTCCCGACTGTAATTTGAAATAAATTGGTTACACCATCATTTTTTCCAGTTGCTCCTGTGCCTTTCTCATATCCTGCTCAAAACTTACATGGTCGAGAAGGAAACCATCTCTTCCAGCAGCAAGTTTCTGATAAAGCCGTGGATTCATACCATCCACATACTGGCTGATAGCATATTCGATATCATCACGCTGCGTGGGATTGATAGAAAACTCATAGACACGAAGCTTCTGATGAATAAAGCAATAAGCCGACTCTATACAGTCTTGAGAGATACTGGATAGAGAGCAACTGTCTTGATGAGTACTGTCTCCAAAATGGGTGAAGCCCTCTTTACCGAGGGTTTCACCTTTATTTATATTTTCACCTTTATTTATATATTGATTCATATCCATTATTTCACTCCCTTCATTGACAAGGCAATGCGCTTACGCTTCAAATCCACTTCTGTCACTCTCACCATCACATGCTCATGGAGCTTCACCACTTCACTAGGGTCACTGATGTAGCGGTTTGACATCTGGGAAACGTGAACCAAGCCATCATTGTGAACACCAATATCTACAAAGGCGCCAAATTTGGTGATGTTGGTTACGATGCCAGGCACCACCATACCCTCCTGCAGATCCTCAATGGTCTTGATGCTCGCATCAAACTCAAATTTTTCAACCTCTCCACGAGGATCCAAGCCAGGTTTGTCAAGCTCAGCCATAATATCCGTCAAGGTAGGCATACCCACCTCAGCAGTCACATATTTCTTAATATCAATTTTCTTCTGCAAATCCTTATCTTCCACTAGCTGCTTCACGGTAACACCCTGATCTTTCGCCATCTGTTCAACCAAGGCATAACGCTCAGGATGAACGGCACTGTTGTCCAAAGGATTCTTGGCTCCAGGAATACGAAGGAAACCGGCACACTGCTCAAAAGCCGATGGACCTAATCGAGGAACCTTCTTCAGCTGCGCACGAGAAGCGAAGGCTCCATTCTCCTTACGATATTCCACAATATTCTTGGCAAGAGTAGGACCGAGACCACTCACGTAAGTCAGGAGATGCTGGGATGCTGTATTCAGGTTAACGCCCACCGAGTTCACACAACTCATCACCACGGTATCCAAGCTCTTCTTTAGCTGAGTCTGATCCACATCATGCTGATACTGTCCTACACCGATGCTCTTAGGATCAATCTTTACCAGTTCGGCAAGCAGATCCATCAGTCGGCGACCAATACTTACAGCACCACGCACGGTTACATCCTCATCCGGGAATTCATCTCTGGCAATCTTGGAAGCAGAATAGATAGAAGCACCATCCTCGCTTACAACATAGATATCCACAGGGTGTGGATAACTTATTTCGTGCAACCAGTCACTCGTCTCGCGACTTGCCGTACCATTACCCACAGCCATCGCCTCTACCTGATACATCTTCACCATGCGCAGGATAGCAGAAGTAGCCTCATTTTTCTTATTACGAGGAGGATGAGGATAAACGATTTCATGATGAATCAGATTACCTTGTGCATCCAGACAACAAGTCTTGCAACCGTTGGCAAAACCAGGATCAACAGCCATCACACGCTTCTGACCTAAAGGAGCAGCGAGCAAGAGCTGGCGCAGGTTCTCAGCAAAAACCACAATTGCCTCTTCATCCGCCTTCTGCTTACTGAGTGCAGCAAATTCGGTTTCAATACTAGGTTTCAAAAGACGCTTAAAGGCATCATCCACCGCTTCGCCTACCAATGTCTGGCACTCACCATATCCATGCACATAATGACGTTTCAGCTTGCTCTGGCATTGTTCATCATCTGCTGAGATACTGATACGGAGGAAACCGGCAGCTTCACCACGACGCATAGCCAACAGTCGATGAGAAGAACACCTTTTCAATGGTTCTGAGAAATCGAAGTAATCAGAGAAGCGCTGTGCTTCCTCCTCATCCTTTTTCTTAGCCACCACCTTAGAGGTGATGATAGCGCCACGGCGGAACTCGCCACGAATCTGGTTTCTACTCTCCTCGCTCTCGCTCACCATTTCGGCAATGATATCCTTAGCACCCTGCAGGGCAGCATCAGCATCCTTCACCTTGTCGCTTACAAACTTCTTAGCAGCTTGCAGCGGGTTGCGTTCACGCTGAAAAAGCAGAACTTGCGCTAAAGGTTCCAAACCAGCCTCACGTGCAATCTGTGCACGGGTTCTGCGCTTAGGTTTGAAAGGAAGATAGATATCCTCCAATTCTGTGGCATCCCAACAGTTTTCGATACGCTCTTTAAGAGCATCCGTCAGTTTACCTTGCTCATCAATAGTCTTCAGGATGGTTTCTTTTCGTTTCGCCATTTCCTTCAACTTCTCGTTAGCCTGAGCGATAGCCTCGATATTCACCTCATCCATATTTCCCGTTTTCTCCTTACGGTAACGGGAAATAAAAGGAATGGTGCATCCCTCTTCGAGAAGCTCCAATGTATTCTCGACAGCCTGCTCACGTAATTTGAGTTGGGCTGCAATAATCTTTGTAAATTGATTCATAATTATTTCTATTTTTGTGAATGCAAAGATACAAAAAATCTGCGGGAAAAAAGAAAAAGCCTCAGAAATCTTTCGAAATCTGAGGCTTTGATAAAAGAAGGCAGCTACCTACTCTCCCGCATTGCATTGCAGTACCATCGGCGCAAGTGAGCTTAACTTCTCTGTTCGGAATGGGAAGAGGTGGGACCTCACCGCAATAACCACCTGATAATGGGGTATGACGTATTTGCACACAAGCAAACTGTATTTGATAGTAAAGAACCACCGTCCCTCTCGATTTTATCGAGAGTCAACAGCTGAAACTATGAACTTTCCTAAAGAAAGTGTTCGGGCAATTAGTAATGCTCGGCTTTGACATCGCTGTCTTTACACCTGCATCCTATCAACGTC
>NZ_QSIG01000076.1:0-9137 GCF_003468525.1 Prevotella sp. AM34-19LB
GGGGTATGATAAAAAAATATCGGATCGAACGGAACGAAAAGCTGTAAAGGCTAGAGGATTCCAGAAATCCGAAGTATAAATTCATTTATGTTGAACCAATAAAATAGAACGATTATGGCAAATTGGGCTAGTACAAGCTACCGAATTGAGGGTAAGCAAGAGGACTTGAAAACTCTGAATGAGTTGATTAACGAGTTTATGGACGGCAAGCGTCCTGTAATGGAAGACAACGCTTCCAAGGATTGGGAGGGTAATGTTGCTCTGGAACTGGGAGAGAACACCAAAGGGTATTATCTCCGTGGATTCATCCAGACTTGTGAACTGGAGGATGATGTCCTAAGCATCGAGGCTGAGGAGGCTTGGGGTGCTACAGACTTCCGACACATCCTTGAAAAACATTTCGAGGGAATGAAGGTTTACTTCATCGTGGAAGAGGAAGGTGGGGAGGTTTATGCCACCAACGACAAGGAAGGACGATTCTTCGACTATCGTTTCTTGGTTGACTCTTGCGTGGATGGGGCTGACGAGTGGGAATACTTCGACACGAAGGAACAAGCACTTTCCTATGTAGCCCGAAGAATGGGGGTGGAAACCGTCACTTTGGAGGAAATAGACAAGTGGAACGATGACCACTACGAGGGGGATGATTACATCTACTTCCACGAATATGAGCTTGTGGCATAATAATTAAGGTAACGGAGAGGCTAACCACCTCTCCATAACGTAACAAAATATGGAATACATAGATTTTACAGCACAGAGACTTCATTTGCATAATAACTGCAAAAGGGCTATCGTTGATTTGATGAAAGAGGCGGAGGTGGAGGAAATAGACCTCCTTCACAAGGAAAATGTCTTTGGAGCGGCTTGGCTCATAAGATATTTCTATGGTGACACTACGATGGAAGAGGTTCAGGTCACCAAGATAAAACTCGATGGGGAGGCTCTTCTATACAAAGGGAGAAACACCGTGGGAGAGGTGGATGAGGATTGGCAAAAACTCGAAATCTCCGATAACGTGATTTCTGCCACTATTGATTCTGTCTATGAGGCTGTTTGGCTGAGATTGAAAAAGTAACCTAAAATTTGAGAAGAGCTATTTTTACTGTTACTAAGTGTTAAATTTTTGTGTATATAACAAGAAAGTTAGGAAAAAGTTTACAGATATTAGAACTTTTTCCTAACTTTGCAAAAAAATAATGTCACATGAAAGAAAAGCCAAAATTTACAATTCTCTATACAGAGGAAGCTATGAGCTTTTTGTAATCTCTTGATTCTAAGGTTCAAGATAAAATAGCTTTTAATATCAATAAATGTAGGTTTTATACAGATAAAGAGCTATTCAAGAAACTTGAAAATTCAGAAATCTGGGAGTTTCGAACTCTGTATAATAAGAAGGCATATCGTCTTTTTGCATTTTGGGATAAGGATAAAGAGGCGTTCGTGGTAGCCACTCACGGCATCGTTAAAAAGACACAGAAAACTCCTCTCAAAGAGATATTAAAGGCAGAAGAAATTAGAAAGGAATATTTTAATAATAAATAAGTATGGAACAGATGAAACTTTATACTCATGATGAAATGATGGATAGCGTCATTGGTAAGAAAGGTACACCAAGAAGAGACAAATTGGATGCTGATTTGAAAACATTCTTGATGGGGGAAGCTATCAAGAAAGCAAGGGAAGAGAGACACTTGACCCAAGAACAACTTGGTAATTTGATTGGAGTGAAAAAATCTCAAGTCTCACGGATGGAAAGGGGGGCAAATCTTTCATTCTCTACAATGGCTAGAGTTTTTAAGGCAATGAATATTTCTGCGTATTTTAGTATGCCTGGCATTGGAAAGGTTGCCTTGTGGTAAGGTAAAAACGGATGGCTTCTACCTTTGTGTGTGGAAGCCATCCGTTTTATCTATGTAGCACAGACCTTATTATCAAGACCTGGGCGTTGATGTAATGATTGCCTTCCTCCGTGAGCTGATGACGAAGATAGGCTTCCGTGCAGCCTATTTCCTTGGATGTGAACATCTTGAAGATGGCGGTCACACTCCCAAAATAGTAGTTCTTGTGTCCACTGAAGAAGTGGACATGGATTATTTTTGTTTTCTTTTTATTCATGTCATTTAATTTTTAATGTTCCATATGCCTGTTATATGGTAGGTTTCTGATAATTCGCTTATCGTATAATTAAAGACTCATTCCGCTCTTCACAGAGAAGAATGAGCCAATTCAAGTTTAATTTTTTACTATTGTTTTGTTCTTTTCTTGATATGAATGTAATTTCTTATAGCTTGTATTTATGTCTTAGATAGCTCTCTACAGCCTCGATAATGGCATCCTTATATATAACTTTCTTGTTTTTGTCCAAGAGATAGGTACTAGGAATGGCTGGAATGTTATACCTTTCTCGGTCGATGTCCCTTGCATATCTTGCCACTATCCAGTTATAAGGGTATATTCCCTTGTTCTTGTTCCAAGAGGTTAGAGACTCATCTGGATAAAGGGCAAGGATTGCTAGTTCTCCTCTAGCCACCAGGTGGGCGAGGGTGGGGCTATCTCCTGCTAGGATGTTATACACTCGTTTACAATCGTGACAATCGGGATTGTTGAAATAAATGAGCGTGTAGTTGGCTTTTATGCTCTTTAATGTGCCTGTTGTTCCTTCTCTTGTTATATATTTGAAATCGTTGGCTATTGTGCCAACTCTGTTCTTCAGGGCGTTACGTAGTTGGAAACTGTAACGTTCCTTGTAGGCTTCGTCAATTTTCCCTTCTTTTATCGCATACTCCAAGAAGGGAATGTAACATTCTTCGTTCCTCAGCGGTGAATTTGGGTCGGCAAGATGTTTCTCTGCCAATTCCATGAAACCGAGAAACATTTCCTTGCTCCCTTGCTTGGAACGTGACAGCAATGTGTCTATCTGCTGTTTTCTCTCTGTCTTGCTGGAAAATATGAGGTCGCCACAGAAATCCTTGAACTTGGCTTCTGTTACTCCAGGATTGTTTGTCATTGCCTTGTTGGAAAAGTCGAAGCCCTCCCAAAAGGAAACGAAACTTGCCGCAGGATTTGGCTTGGTGACAGGTTTCGAGCTGCATCCAAGCATCAAAATGCTGATGATGAGAAATGCTATTTGTTTCATATATGTCTTTATATTTATGCTGTTAATATTCTATTCAAGTCATGGGCTATCTCGCACCTTTCTCTTCTCTTGTTGGTGTATCGCTTATATGGGATGGACTTTTTGTAACCACTTGCGAAATAGAGGTGCTTGAATGTCCAGTTTGAGAATATAGGCTGTATGTGTATAGTTGTTGGTGCATGAACGAATATGATGTTCTAGTCGCTCTACACCAAACAGTGTTCCTTTCTCTTTTCTACAGGAATAACTGTCATATATAAATGTTTTCTCGAAGATTGGAGCGATATAGTTGAACAACAGATGGTGAACTACCCTGTCTCGGAACTGTGAGGCGAAGACTTCTCTCAGTACAGGGAAATGGGTGAGGAAACAGATGGATTTTCCTGGCACATAGCTACCGTCAAGCAGCTCGTGGTACAGTTCTATGAGATTGTGCTCCGCATCTTTTTCAAACTCCAGTTGGGCGATGGTGTTCCTTTTATTCTTCCTCGCATCCTCGTATGCTCGGAAGAGGTCATTCCTAAGTTGCTCTGCATAAGATAAAGAGGACATGGATTCTCTCTGCATTTGTAAATGCTTGGACACAGCGCACGGAGAAACCGTTTGCTCGATTGTTGTTGTTCGCAGGATTCACGTTGCCACTGTTGAAGTTCAAGTTGTAACCGTTATTCTCGCTGTTCGGCGATGCACTCCAATAGTTGCCGTTGCTGCCCACGTTGCTCATGCTACCGTCGTCGCTGTTGCGATAACCAGCAGCAGGGTTGATGTAACCACTCGTTAAATTCACGATGGAATGCTACGGTAGCAAGCCAACATGAAGATTGGACTTCTCATCCGTCATACCCTATGACTACGCCCTTTGGCTTTTCTCTTTCGCTAGTGGCGCATCATTTACGCCATAGGAGGGTTACTGAATTTACATAACACGCTCTCGATGGCACTGTGAGGTTGCCATCCGAGACTCTGATTGATGCTTGGAGCTTTCTCCATGTCCTTCATTTACAGTTTTTGTTATGACTATTGTTTATTGTTACTGTTGTTGTTGTCTTCCTTCTTACTCTCTTTTTCCTTTCTACGTTCTGACTTTTCCCAACCTGAGAGCTGCTTGGATATGTTCTCCTGCATTTCTGCAAGAAGTCCATATTGATTGAGGTGGAGCTGTTTCAAGTCTTTGGCGACTCGAATCTGCAGTCTTACTTTTATCAGATTCACTCTACAGGAGGAGAGAAAGGCTACTTTCTTCTTCGAGGCATTGGCTTGATAGATAAGCTGAAGGATTTCTATCACTTCTTTCTTCAATTCCTCGCCTAGCGTATATCTAATGTCTCTGCTCCAATGTTGGCTGACCATGTAGATACGCAAGAGAAGGTCGTAAGTGGCCTTGAACACAGGAAGCTCGTCATACTTCGCCATTGATTTTCTTCTTTAAGTCAACCAGGAACATCATGCAGTCCATGGGTGTCTTGCTCTCAATATTGAAGCTGCGAACTTTGTTGATGATATACTCATCAGTTGGACTTGTTCCCTTGGGTAGCATCAGGTTTGCACCTTTGTTGTTGCTAACAGTTGTCTCGATGGAATTTTTCCACTCCTCAAAAGTCATTTGAGGCAGAAAGTCCACTGGCTCAATGGTGCAAGTGTTCTCGTCCTTTGAGATGAGACGGAACGAATCTTGATGGGTGTCGAGAAAAGTCAAAGGGAATCCTATATGTATCATCTCGGTAGATGTTTCCTTGAAACGCTGTTTCTTGGGCTTGCATTTCAGGATGCCGAAGACGAACCTATAGGCGGAATATTCATACGCCTTCCAAAAGATGCCTTCCTTATATAGATGGATGGTAGTGGATTGCGCATCCTCACGTTCTAATATTTCCTGTTTTGTCATAATTTGAACTGTAATTTTATATTTTTGAAAATCGGCCGCCACAGGCGGCATTGAAAGGATGGGCTTTTAATGTCCATCTTAAATGAATCAAATAAATCAAATCAATCAAAGGTCGGAAACAAGTTCCTCCTTATTCTTGGACACAGCGCACGGAGAAACCGGACGCTCGATTGCCGTTGCTCGCAGGATTCACGTCGCCACTGTCGAAGTACAAGCCGTAACCGCCATCCTCGCTGTACGGCGACGCACTCCAATAGTAGCCGTAGCCGCCCACGCTGCTCATGCCACCGTCGTCGCTGTAGCGATGACCAGCAGCAGGGAACCAATTGCCGTTATAGGTACGACCAGAATTTGTTGCATCCCAAGTGAATGTCGTGGTTGAGAAGTTGCTATATTCAGCCTTGGTTGGCAATCTCCATCCCTCTGGGCATGGGTCAAAGAAAGTCTTGCCGTCACTCTCTGAAATGTCGTTCCAGTTCTTTGATGTGTAGTTGTTAGGCGAAGCCCAATCGTTGTTACCACTACCATAGGTATAGAATGTTGCAGGAGTTTGTACAGCTTTGGCAAATGTCACCCTACCTGTAGCAATGGTAGCTCCAGTACTTTTTGATGTACCATTGATGTCATAAATCTCTGTTGAGCCGACGAATGGGTCTTTTCTTCCGAACTGATAGTACAAACCACGTGTTTTCGCACCATCGGTTGCAGTCGCAGACTCTGCACCAAGGTTTCTGTCCATGAAACCTGCTACAAGCTGTGGCTCGTCGGTAAGCCACAAGTGCCAACTCCAGAGGTAATCGCTCTCGCCCTTCTTCTTGATACCTACAACAACGTTGCCTTTTACGTTGGCAGCAGCCTTTACGTAAAGTGGAGTAGTTCCTTTTCCTTCGAAAGTGTCACCACTCTTAACAACACCTGATTTGCTGCAAAAATTGATGGCACGTGAAGGGATGTCCTGCCAGATAACCTCGGCAGTCCATTCTGTTCCTGCCACGATAGGGGTAGTCTGGTCACCTACTGCTGAAGACCAGAAAGCATTAATCTTGTCGGCAATGTTAATGCCATAGGCCTTTGTTGACGTTGGGTCGATAATTAGTGAGTTGGCTACACTGGGACGAGTAGGGACAACACCTGAAGGATCGAGGTCTTCTGCAACCTCATCCCATGGGGTGACATCGACATTGAGGTTGATGGCTGTTCCGGAAATTACTGGTTTTCCGTCCTCGTCCTGACCTGCACCAGAAGTGAAGTCGAGGGTGTAGGCGTAACGATTGCCCATCTCCCAGTTGGTATCAATACCTACATACACCCAGTCATCCTTCAGAATATAACCGCCCTGCAAGGTAATCTTTACCTTTACGGCGATATATGCCTTATCGGAGGCCTTTGCCGCCTTTGACAACTGCTGTGGAAGAATCATAAATGGTACATTGGTCGCATCCAATGTTGAGACATCGCTTCCAAGTGTCACCGGGGTTGTCCAAGTTGTTGTGTAGTCTGTGACGTCGGAAACATCACTCGAAAGTGTCCAAGAGGCTGCTGCGTCTGAGGTGGAAGGGAATGTGAAAGTACCCTTCTTGATGACATTGCCAATCTTCACACCTGTTACATCTACGGTGTAGGCAGTGTTCTCGTTCTTTGCTGCAATGGTCACCTCGGATAATGCGTGCTGGAAATCAATATCTATACCTGTCGTTCCATTGGCTTTGTTGTTGCCTGTTGATTTTGCATACACGAAATCCTTCTGGTCGGCAGCGGCTGTGTTTGGAACGAAGTCGGTGAGTGTCTGGGCATCTTTGTCCAACTTGAATGTTCCTGCCTGTCCTGGCTGCTCTGGTGCATACGCATAGAAGTGTAAGTTGCCCTCCACTGGCCAGTAGAATGTACCAGCGTCGGTGTTCCATACGCTACCATCGGTAGAGGTGTATTTCACATCCTTCATGTAGTTGGCCTCACCATCCTGGAAGGCATTCATGGTGAATGAACCAAGGTTGGTGATGGTGGTCTCTACTGCACGAGATTTTACTGCTTTACCTTTTGCTGCCGCAAAAGTAGAAATAGGCTGACAGCCTAATTCAACGTTAGGATTAATCGTGTTTTGGGAGAACTTGGCTGTCTGCAAGTCATCCTGTGAGCACGATGTAGCCAATACCAAAGAGGCTAAGGCTACGCAAAACATACTTTTTTTGAACATAAATTTAAATTTTAGAATGAATAATACTTATATCTTGTTTATGAATATTACATAACGATTGGTATCTCTATGATGTTCCAGTCGCTGACGCCTGGGGTAAAACCGCTATTGCCGCCTATATTGGTTGGCACAGGGAGTTTGTCCAGAACGATTTCTACCTCATAAGGGTTGGGGGCTTCCTTGATTTGCTTGGTAACATCATAGATGTAGCACCACTTTGTGCCATCCTTCAACACGGTATATATAACCAAATAGTTGGCGGCATCCTCTGATGGGCTGTTCCCATAGCATCGAAGCTGTCCTTCCAAAGTGCTTTTGTTTGTTGTGCCAACCGCAAATGGAATGGTGACCTTTGCCGCTGTCTTTTCTCCAGTGGAAAGGTTGATGCCTCCAGCAAGGTCTGAGATGGAACCGGCAATGGAGGATGAGAGGTTTTGCTGGTTATCGATGTTCATTATCTTCAACCTATAGGTACAAAATCTTCGCTCTGGACTAAGCGTTATCTTACATGTGTCGCCTCGGTCGTTCTCTTCCAGTGATATAAGAATGCCTTTCTCAGAAGCACTGGAATAGATGCTGTCGGCTTCCATCGACATTCTTTCTCCCTCGGTTCCCTTTGCTCTTGGCAAAAGACTGGCTGATATTCCGATTCTATCTATAGTCCCGGCATCCTTGGAGCTTGCCTCAATGCTGTTTGTGCTGATATTATAGCGAAAACTTGTGTTTCTAGCATCGGAATTGAATCCCAATGCCGTGTAACTTACGCCAACTAGGGCTTGGGCTATGCCGCCGTTTTTTCCGATGAATTCCCTTTTGAGAGTCCTTTCGCCTTCTTTCCTTGGGAAAAGGTAAAAGCACATGGATGCTGGGTTGGCATTTGGGTATTGCTCCCAATCGAAAGTGACTTTTACGTTGGAGGCATGGTTGTGGTCATAACATAGATCTTTCTGCTCGCAACTGCTGAGTAGCCAGATTCCTATGGTCTGGAAGAAGAGGTACCACATCGCCGTCCTTACTTTCAAGATGATTTTGGAAGGATTGATATTCGTCATTTCATGCCTCCTTTCTCCGTTCTATAGTTCTTGCCTATCTGGAATGCTAGGGTGATGTCTGCTTTCACAGGACCGAAATATCTCCTGTTCCTGGTCTCTTGCCATACATAGTGGGTATCTATCGGGTCATACACCTTGTATGTTCCTCCAAAATAACCTAAGGCCATGCCCAAGTCCAAGCTAACCCTTGGACTGATGGGAAATGTGTAGCCGTATTCAGCTCCTATCGTATAGGAGAAATCTGACATGTTGCCTCGTTTTCCGAACTCCACATCATACATTCCCATCTGACTCACAGCTCCAAGATGATGGCCTGTGAGATGGCTTTTTAATGCTTGGCTTCCAAAATACTTTCTTATATCTATTTCTCCTCCATAACTGCGCCAGTATCTATGGCATGGATTGGTCTTCCACCAGGTGTACCAATAGCCTAGCCCTGCCGACCAGTTCCTTCCCAAGTGCATTTCTGCTGAAATATTGGGAACCACAAATGCGTCATACAATAGATTGGTCTTCAATTTCCAAAGGATGGGATTCTTACAATTTGCTTTTGCATGGCATGTGTCCACACTTCGCTTTCCTATGAAATGGATGTCTTGCGCCGCAATCCTGCTTGTGCATGGAAATGCCAACAAGAGGAGGAATAGTATTTTTCTCATTTTACGTTTCTTTATTTTAAGGAGACTCCTTCTTTAATGGGATTCTACCTATGATTTCAAAATTCGGGTACAAAGGAACTGCTTTTTTGCAATATAGGCGCGAAAATCACGATATACCTTTTTATTTAACATATTCTTTTTCTAATAACTCTCTTTCTCTTTGCTGATAATCAATAAGTTATAGCTAGCTTGTATTTTTCTTGTATCT
>NZ_QSIG01000077.1:0-8622 GCF_003468525.1 Prevotella sp. AM34-19LB
AAATTTATCGTAAATTTGCAACCAGTTATTAAAAATATATAGCTAAGCAATAAGAATCATTAATTGAATCAATATATAAACTTAGTCAGACAATTATATAATTAAGAATCTGATTATCTCTATAAAACTACATAATATAACAATTAAAACCAAACAATTATGAGCAAAAAAAGTCAGTTTGGCATGACCCTATTACTATCTACGATTATAGTAGGTGGCGCCAATGCGAGTACTGTTTCTACCTCAAACACATTGGGTGCAACTATGATTGCACAGCAAGGTGCTGTTTGTAAGGGTGTGGTAAAGGATGCTGCCGGTGAGCCTATTATTGGTGCATCTGTATCTGTGAAAGGTACTAAGAATGCTGCTGTTACCGATTTGGACGGCAATTTTACCCTCTCTGGTGTAAACAAGGGTACTGCTATTGAAATTACCTATATTGGTTACATCACACGTGAAATCAAGTGGGCAGGTAAAGACCTCGATGTTATTCTTTCTGAGGATACTCAGGGCCTCGACGAGGTTGTGGTTGTAGGTTATGGTAGCTCTAAGAAACGCGACCTGATTGCTTCCGTATCAACCGTAAAGGCAGATGAAATGTCAAATATCCCTGTTACCAACATCGCACAGGGTTTGGCAGGTCGTTCTCCTGGTTTGATCGTACAGGCAAACGGTGGTGGTGTCAACGCTACTCCATCTATCAGTATCCGTGGTGGTGGTACTCCTTTGTACGTCATCGACGGTGTAGTTCGTGGTGAGGTTGACTTCCGTAACCTTTCTCCAGACGATATTGAATCTATGTCTATCCTGAAGGATGCTTCTGCTACAGCTGTTTACGGTTCCCGTGCTTCTAACGGTATCGTACAGGTTGTTACCAAGAGCGGTAAGGCAGGTAGAATCAGCATTGATTACGACTTCAATATGTCTTTCTCTCAGCCAAGCAACTGGCCAAAGCAGATGCACTCTTACGAGCGTGCAGAGTGGGCTAACATTGCAAAGAACAACGACCTTTTGAATGGTGCAAAGAATGATGTGTTCACAGCTGAAGCTATCCAGAAAATGCGTGATGGCTCTGACCCATTGAACTTTGGTGATACCGATTGGAGAAGTCTCGTTCTCAGAGATTGGGCTCCTCAGACCAAGCACACTGTACGCTTGACTGGCGGTTCTGAGACCAACCAGTTCTATGTATCTTTGGGACATATTGATCAGAACTCTCTTTACCGTAGCAACAATCACTGGATGAAGCGTACCACATTCCGTCTCGCTGAGAACACCAAGATTAAGCCTATCGGTTTGCAGGTAAATGTTGCCCTCGACGGATATCGCCAGGAGGATACACATCCATACACTTCTACATCTAGCAGCTATTACAATGTGTTCTCACACATCAAGAACAAGTCTCCATTGAATCCGGGTGTCAACAAGTATGGTCTTCCATATAATGTTACCGATAACCCTGTGGCTGAAACCGCTAGTGATGCAGGTTACAACCGCGGTATTACCAACGTAATCAATGGTAAGGGCGAATTAATCTGGAACTGCCTCTGGGTAGATGGTTTGAGAGTTCGTCTGGCTAGCAACTACCGCTACTACGGCACTTCTACCAAGCAGTGGAGAAAAGATGCCGCTCAGTATGACTGGGATTCTGACGTTCCACAGTACTTGGGTAAGCCACAGCTCTATCACAACTCCAGCACAGGTTATTCTTATACCAACCAGGCATTCGTAGAATATGCACAGCAGTTTGGCAAGCACAGCGTTTCAGCTCTCGGTGGTTTCGAGCAGTATTACGAGAAGGGCGAGTCTTACAGTGCTCAGCGAGTAAACTACGACTTCCCAATCGACCAGATGGGCGTAGGTCCTGCCAATGATATGACCAATGGTGGTAGCGAGGCTGAGTTGGGTCGTGCCGCATGGATTGGACAGGCTAAGTATAACTACGACAACAAGTATTATGTAGAGGGTAGCATCCGTTACGACGGTTCCGACGCCTTTGCTCCAGGTCACCGTTGGGGTGCCTTCTTCAGTGGTGCTTTAGGTTGGGTAGTTTCAAGTGAGAAGTTCATGCAGCCTCTCGTAGAGAAGAACATCATCAACTCTTTGAAATTACGTGCTTCTTATGGTGAGACAGGTCTCGACAGCAGTGCAGGACGCTTTGGTTATCTTACCTCATACACCCTGAACAACCAGGCTTACGTAATCAAGAATAAGTATGTGCCAGGATTCTCAGAGGGTAGTCTTCCTTCTCCAGACCTTACCTGGTACACCACACGCCAGACAGATATCGGTTTCGACTTCGCTTCGTTGAACAACCGACTCTACGGTTCGCTGGATTACTTCTACTACTCTACCAAGGGTTATCTGACCACTCCAACTGGTGAAAGCTATCTCAATACCGCTATCGGTATCGGCTTGCCACGAATCAAGTCAGATAGTGAGTACCGCCGTGCAGGTTGGGAGTTCGTGTTGGGTTGGCGTAGCAACATTGGTGCGTTAAAATATGATATTTCTGCTAACCTCACCTATTTTGATGCTCTCTGGGCACTTAATAGAGACGAGTCTGAGAGTTCTTACATGAACCCTTACACTCGCAGCCAGCAGCAGAAGGGTTACTACGATGCCATGCTGAAGAACTTGGGCTACTATAAGGATGCAAACGACGTTCTCAACAACCCAGGTGTAAACAGCGCACTCAACTCAGGTTATCTGACAGCAGGTGACGTGAAGTATGCCGACATCAATGGTAACGGTATGATTGACAACGGTGATAAGCGCCGTCTGGGTAAGAACCACACTCCACGCGGACAGTATGGTATCAATATGAACTTCCAGTATAAGGGATTCTACTTGAGCATGCTCTTCCAGGGTTCTACAGCATTCGACATGTATCTCTCTGGTGTAACAACCATGCAGACAGGTCAGGCTGGTCAGCTGCCTGTAGCTTACAAGTACCAGGAAGACAGCTGGACACCAGGCAATACCAACGCCAAGTATCCACGTCTGATGGCCAACACTGGTTTGAATGCCAACAACAACTATCAGTACAGCGACTTCTGGCTGGTAAACGGTGCTTATCTGCGTATGAAGGACTTCCAGTTCGGTTACGACTTCAAGCACGCATTGCTTCGCGGTGTAAGCTGGTTGACCCGTGCCAAGGTAGGTATCTCTGGTCAGAACATCTTCACCATTTCTCAGGCAACCAAGTATGGTCTTGACCCAGAGAACTCTTCAACCGAAGGATATGGCTATCCTGTAGAGCGAGTACTTGCATTAACTGTAAACTTAGGATTTTAATTAGTTATGATAAAGAATATTATTAAAATAGGAATGTTCGGCGTTCTGGCATTGACCGCCGCTTCCTGCCAAGATACAATGGATACTCATCCAACAACGACATTCGACGAGGCTACGGTTTGGGGCTCAAAGGCTACAGCCAACGCTTTTGTGAATGCCACATACGACAATGTAATCAACATGTTCACAGGAAGTTCTTCCTGTGTAGGATGGGAATCCCGCACTCCAAACGGAGTAAAATGCTCTCAGGTAGGTGAGGGTATTGATGGCATAGCCACAGAGCTTGGCATCGACAGAACTTCTGACTTCGGTATCAGCCGCTTCGGCTTGCTCCGTCGCTGCAACCTGATTATCGAAAAGGCTCAGGCTTCTACTATGACAGAAGGCGAAAAAGCTGAAATCGTGGCAAAAGGCCGCTTCCTTCGTGGTCTCGTATTCTACGACCTGACCCGCAAGATGGGACGCTTCGTTCCTATCACCTCTGTGATCCAGGCCGACCAGGAAGAAAAGGCAAGAGTACCTATGACTTCCAGCGTAGATGAAAGCTACAAGCTGGTAGTAGAGGATTTGGAGGCTGCCATCCCTAACCTGCCAGTTGAGGCGAAGCCAGGTGAGCCTACCAAGTATGCTGCCGAGTTGCTGTTGAGCCGTGCCTGCCTGCAGGCATACGCTTACACCAAGAAGGCTGAATACCTTGACAAGGTGATTACCTACGCTTCTGATGTTACTCAGAACTGTTCTCTCTCAGACAATTACGGTGGTCTGTTCAACGAGACAGACGAAACCAATGCTGAGATTCTCTGGGGCTACTACCGTTTGAAGGCTAACACCAAGATTGGTAATTATGAGGAGCTGATTCGCACCTATCCTAACATTTCATCGGATGACTGCATCAACTCTAAGAGTCCTATTCAATTCAAGAATCCTAACGGACGCACCTATGAAGGCTGGGCTATCTACTTCCCAACACAGGACTTGGTTGACCAGTATCTCGTAACTGATGAGAAGACAGGCGAAGCACTTCCTTGGAACGAGACTTCACAGTATAAGGAGAATGTTGAGTCTATCGATCCAAACACAGTAACAACAGAAGGTCAGCTTGATGCTTACGAGCAGAAGAATGGTAATGCACGCCGCATGCCAACACCTCAGGACTTCCAGCAGCTCAACACGGCTTATCCTACCAACCTGCATTACGGCAAGTTGAAGGCAGGCTCAACACGCAACATTTCTGAACTGATGTACAGCGGACGTGATGCTCGTTTCGCATCATCTATCGTTTATGATGGCTGTTCATGGATTGGTGAGACAGTAGAGACAAACCTTGGCGGTAACTGCTCTATGGGTGTACGTGATAAGGAAGACGGCGCTGGTACAACACCACAACCGGTTACTACTGGCGCAAGTCTAACATCGAGAATCCAGAGCCACGTGCATACTTCGACTGTCTGGTACAGCTCCACTACGTGATGTGCCGCACTGGCGAGGCTTACATGAACCTGGCAGAGGCATATCTCCTGAAGCACGATGTAACTAACGCAGTAAAGGCTCTCAATGCCACACGAGTTAAGCACGGTAAGATTGCTCCTTCAACAGCAACAACAGAGGAAGCAGCTTGGGCAGACTACATCCGTGAGCGCCGTGTAGAAATGGCTAATGAGAATGGTGACATTTACTTCAGCTATCTCCGCTGGGGTAAGTATGGCGGCTATGCTAACCACGGACGTGAGGCAGGCGACATCATCTACGATCTCGACCGCCCTGTATATAAGATGGAAATCTCTCGCGACCGCAGCCAGATGCTCGTCAACCAGCTTACATTGCTCGGTAGTGCACAGCGCCAGTTTACCACCAAGCGTTATCTGTTCCCAATCGCTCAGTCATTCCTTGACAAGCGCGAGGCATACGATCTCGATCACCAGCAGAACGAGGGTTGGTAATCTGCAAGCAGAAGCAGATATAAATTCATATTTATAAATCATAAATAAACGTTGAAAATATGAAATTCATTAAAATCATACTTGCCATGCTCGTCATGGCACTCAGTTTCAGTTCTTGTCTTGAGAGCGATCTCAAAGACCTTCCAACTTTCGATGGCAATGACATCACAGCAGGATATGCTTGGTATCGTTACATTGGAGAAGACAAGATCAATGCCAGCGGACAGCCTCAGGTTATCCAGAAGCAATTGCAGAAAACAGCAGAGGCTATTGATAACAAGGCTGCTACCATCAACCTGACATTTGCCGTTCCTTCAAACTTCTCTGATAAGGAGAAGAGCAATGTGAATCTCAACAATATCGTTGTGGCAGTACAGATTTCATCTGCTGCGGTAATGACTCCGGTTGAAGGTTCTCCAGCATTGGGTGTTCCAGCCGACTGGACTACTCCACACAAGTATGCAGTAAAGGCTGCCAATGGAGAGACCAAGGTATGGACCATTACATGTACGTTAACAAAATAATTTAAGTCACGCAAAGGGGGGACACCATAAGCGGATGGTGTCTCCCTTTTTTTAAAGGAGCTTCAACTTACTATTGATATGAACAAAAACAATTTATTAAAGCTGGCACTTACTCTTATAATGCCATTAACTCTGTGTATGGGAAGTTGGGCACAAGCTGTCATCTTTCCTCAGAAAAAGCAACCGGGTGTAGCTAAAATCACCCAGAAGTCAAACAGCTATCAGCTCGCCAACAAAGTATTGAATGCCTCTTTCATCAACACAGGTGGCAAACTCTACTTCAACGGCTGTTCTGAGCTGGGACTGCAGCCTAGCACAGAGTTGTTTAAGGTTCTCTTGGGAGACGGCAAAACCATTACCGCATCCGAGATGAAACTGGAAGATGTAAAGATGTTAACCCTGGCAGAGAATCCATCTGCAGCAACAGCATCTCTCCGTTATGCAGGCAAGGCTCTGGAAGCTCGTTTTACATACGAAGAACTTTCTATCGTGTGGCGCGCCGTATTGAGAAACGGCTCGCACTACCTGCGCACTGAAATGGATATTCAGGCTGCCAAAGATTTACCTATGAAGGGTATCGTGGCAATGAACTATCTGGTAGCCAAGAACAGTGCCTATACCGCTCCAGAAGTGGTGGGTAATACCCGTGGTGCCATCCTGGCAAGCAATCATATCTTTGCTGGTCTGGAAACTCCAATGGGTCTGAATTCCTGCAAGGATGAAGGCAATGCTACCCACATAGAAGGCTTATGGAGAAGAAACACCACTTTAAAAGCTGGCAAAACATGGAACATCAGTTCTGTAGTGGGCTTGGTTGCGCCTAAGCAGTTGCGCCGCTCTTTCCTGGCTTACAGCGAGCGTGAAAGAGCTGTGGCTTGGCGACCTTATCCGGTCTATATCTCATGGTATGAGTTGAACATCGACCGCAACAACGCACAAGCTCCTTCTTATAAGGGCAATATGACCGTAGAACAGTGTGCCGACGTGGTAAGTCACTGGAAGACACACTTCTATGATAAATATCAGATGGCTCCAAAGGCCTTTGTATGGGATGATGGTTGGGACCAGTATGGAACCTGGACCTTCAATCCTAACTTCCCTAACGGATTCGACGAACCAGCCAACGAGGCCAAGAAGATGGGCACAGGTATCGGTGCCTGGCTGGGTCCTGTGGGCGGCTATGGTCAGTCTGGCGAATATCGCCGTGCTTACTGGCGTTCTAAGGGTGGTATGCAGCTGAGCAATGAGGATTACTACAACTTCTTCATCCGTTGCTGCACCAATATGATCGACCGCTACGACTTCCGCTTCTTCAAGTTTGATGGCATCAGCGCACAGGCTTCAGCCATCGGTCCTGATGAAGGAACAAGAGGCGAAGAGAATGCCGAGGCCATCATCAGCATCGAGCGTGCCGTACGCCAGAAGCGTCCAGACATCTTCCTCAACACCACCGTAGGAACCTGGGCTTCTCCATTCTGGTTCCACTTCACAGATGCAGTATGGCGTCAGGAGGGTGATTACGGCGAGGCAGGTGACCAGGGCACCGACCGTGAGCGCTGGATTACCTATCGCGACCGTCTGGTTTATCAGAACTTCATACAGAGATCTCCTGTTTGCCCTATCAACACATTGATGACTCACGGATTCATCCTGAGCCGTTGGGGTGCCGTATCCAAGAATATGGATTACGACGGAATCGTTCGTGAGATGCGCTGCGCCTTTGCCTGTGGTTCAGGTATGGTTGAGCTGTACAACGACTACAAGCTGATGGACGAAATCAAGGACAATCAGGGCAACGCCGGAGCGTTGTGGAAAGACCTGGCAGAGTGCATTAAGTGGCAGCAGGAACAGGCTGACGTATTGCCTGATGCTCACTGGGTTGGTGGCAATCCTTGGGATGGCAAGAAGGCAAATGTATATGGCTGGGCTGCATGGAACGGCAAGAAGAGTGTGCTTACCTTGCGTAACCCTTCAACTAGTGCACAGACCTTCACCACAACCCTGAGAGAAGCCTTGGATATCCCTGCCTATGTTCGTGGAAAGATTACATTGACCCATGCCTTTAACCAGGCAGAATTGGATGGAATGCCAATCAATAAGGCTATCGACATTGATACTCCTTTGGTATTGAATCTTCCAGGCTCATCCGTATTTATCTATAATGGTCGTTAATAGGTTGAAAAATTGAAATGTACGGAATAACTATTATAAATAATGAATTATAGACTAGGCTTATTGTTAAGATTAGGTTTATAAGATTTAGTGTTAAATTTGGTTCATTTATTGACTTACACAAATCAAATAATGAAAACTAAGCGTATGCCCTTTTGCTGCGAAGCAAGAGGCATATTTTTTCAACTGCCAAATCTATCACATAATACAAATCCCCCAGCCCGCAGTTTGCAGGTTGGGGGATGATTCTTTCTGTTCCCATTCCTATACCTCCAGCAGCGGCTGGAGCTTGGTGGCATCGAAGCAGGGGCATGCCTTCTGCACGCCAGGCAGGTCACGATGACCCAGTATCACCTTGATGTCAGGAAAACGGTGATGGAGGTTGATGATCAGCCAGAACATCGCATCCTTCTGTGCCGCCGTTCGGGTGTCGGCTATGCAGCCATTGGCATCCAGTCCGCCCTCATAGCAGATGCCGATGGAGTTGGCGTTGGCTCCACGGGCATGCGCACCCATTCGCTCTACCGGACGGCACTCATGTACCTTGCCCTCGCGCGTAATATAATAATGATAGCCGATATCAAACCAGCCGTTCACTTCCACATGGTCGTGGCGCAGCTGCTCTACTGTGTAAGGGTGATTGCAGCGGCTACCGCTGCAATGCACCACAATCATATCAATCTTTCTCA